>JBBAAT010000056.1:0-11771 GCA_041658145.1 Bacteroidales bacterium
GTGGTCTTCTTTGCGCGGAATTTCCAATTGGATTAAGAATCCACCATATTACCTTCATAAAATAAATGCAATAATATTTTTAAATTATAAACCAATAAATTCTACAAGTGCAATTAATTTAAAATACAGTAATACTCTGAATGTTTTTTTCGATTTATTATCATTAAAAAAAACTCCATTTAAAATTGGTTTTGATAGTTGTTCTATTTCAGGGATAGTAAAATTCTTGGATGTTAATCCTATATCTATCGAATATTGCGAAGCTGCAAGATTTTCTGCTTTTTTATCAGAAGACTTGAAAATGTACCCATGTTCATTTATGGTTAAAACTGATCGATATGGCGACCTAAGAAAAAATAATATATTGGACATATGGCATAAAAATGTACATTTTAAAAATAATCGGAAAGCTATTTTGAATAATAGTTGTACAAGTTGCAAACACTATTCTATATGCATGGGTGGATGCCCATTTATAGATAATATTTCATTATGTGGGATGAAAAGTGAACAAATAACTTCAATGGACCAATGAATTTTACAGATTTTTTAGAAAAGTATTATTTACCATACCAACAATCAGAAATTGTTATTCTACTTAACAATATTTCTGCGTACCAAACTATAGAATATACAATCAATGAATATTATAAGTCTATAGAAGGTCATAATAAACATGAAATTATTTCACAACTTGTTTTGACCATTAGAGATTATATTACTGCAATTAATAAAGGATTACAAACTATAGAACAAGACTGCGCAAAGGCAACAGCTGAAATGCAGATTATTGAATTAAGCATTTATCTTATTAAAGAAACTTATAATTTGTCTTCACTAGATCGAACTGATTATTTTGATATTCTTAAACAAACAATTAAAAAGATTTACAAGAAGTATTCTTGGGATTTTTCCGTACTTGATTCACTTCTTAATCTTGAAAACCTGAAGAATTATTCAAAAGAATATAATAAACAAGAAAGTATAAGCGAATTAAAACTTTCTAAGCCAATACAAATTGATTGGAAAGGTTCTTTGCCTCTTGATTATTTTATTGATGATTTAGTCAAAGTTTTCAAATGTATCAAAAGTAAATCATCAGTATATAAGTTGTTTGATAAGATTGATGATGATTTTGAAATTTACTTATCCTCAAAATATCTTCTAGCTTTTTTGTCTTTATTTTACGAATTACATCAATGCCATACAATTTTGGTAGTTGGCAATCGTGGTTTGTTTGTTTACTTTCAGCGGCATTTAAAACCGCCAAAGTATGATAAGTATCAGAATAGAGAATTTAGGAAATTAAGACACGAAGCTTTTCAAAATGAAAAAACAAAAAATGAAATTAGTAAAATCATAAAACCATTATTAGATAAGTATTGCAATCAAGGACGATAGGACGTTAGATGGACAATAGCATATAGTCCGTTGTTTTGAGACATTTTACGATAGTATCTTTGAAGAAAAAAATATGCCACATATTCAACTATTCGAAAATAAAATTGACCTGTTTGTAAAACAAAACAACCTTAAACCTGCAGATGCAATTATGGTAAAAAAAATGCCCTTGAAACTCTTTAGGCATTACATTTTGTATTTAGGATTTTATCAACACCACCACATTTTCATGGCAAATACCTTGTCTGGTATTAAAGTTTACAGTTATTCAGAACTGATGAAAGATTTGCAGACATTTATTCCTGAGAAAATTGAAAGATTTATTGGTACAATAGAAAAGCGGCGTGAAGCAATAACTAGAGCATTAATGAGGAAAGATGAAAATAGCTACAATCTTATATTAAATAATTGTGAACATTTTAAGAATTGGGTACAAAAAGGGGAACATATAAGTATCCAAGTTGAAAATATTGGAAAAGCTACAGTAGGTATTGGCGCTGCAGTTGCTATTGGTTCTTTAGCTATGAAAAGTAAGGGAGGCGCAATTGCCGGGTTTAGTTTGATGTTATTAGGAGGTCTTGCATGGGCATTAAATGATGATGAAAATAATATACCTGCACTACAATATTACCCGGTTAGAAAAGCAATAAAATAGCCAACACATTTGTAAGCACATTTAAAAGCCACACCAGCTAAACCAAAGCTTTTAAAAAAACTTGCAAACCCAACCCAATGAGAAAGAAATTTTTAAAAATGTCCCACCGCACGGGTGAAAAAAATGAAAGACAGAAAAACTGAAATACAGTCAGACAGGAAAACAATGCACGAAACGCTGACTTCAGAGTAATCCTTTAAAATGTCAACTGACTTCAAATATTGCAACAGTCTTACAACATATTCCCGTTTCAGGACGAGGGTTGTTCAGATTGGAAATGTGCCTTTGGGAGGATATTTCCCGATACGCATCCAGTCAATGACCAATACAAATACGCTGGATACAATCAGCACAGTTGAACAATCCATCCGCCTTATCGAAGCCGGATGCGAATATATAAGGATCGCGGCTCCCGGTATAAAAGAAGCAAAAAACCTTGCACGGATCAAAAAAGAATTACACCATCGGGGATACGAAACACCTTTGATTGCCGACATTCATTTTAATCCTGCCATAGCTGAAATTGCGGCAAGGATCGTAGAAAAAATCCGCATCAATCCCGGCAATTACGCCGATAAAAAAAAGTTTAAGAAGATTGAATATTCTGATGCTGAATATGCTGAGGAAATTGAAAGAATCAGAGAACGCATCAGCCCTCTGATCAGGATATGTAAAGAATATGGAACAGCCATTCGTATTGGTACCAATCATGGCTCTTTGTCCGGCAGGATTGTGAACCGGTATGGCGACACGCCCCCCGGAATGGTTGAATCGGCATTTGAGTTCATCAGAATATGCGAAGATCTTGATTTCAGAAACCTTGTGCTGTCAATGAAAGCCAGCAATAGTAAAGTGATGGTTGCAGCATACCGTCTTCTGGTTCACAGGATGATGAAAGAAAACATGGATTATCCTTTACACATAGGCGTTACAGAAGCCGGGTCGGGAGAAGAAGGCAGAATCAAATCGGCAGCGGGAATTGGCGTTTTGCTTGAAGACGGTATTGGCGATACCATTCGTGTATCACTTACTGAAGAACCCGAAGCCGAAATTCCTGTGGCAAAAATTTTAATTAACAGGTATGCCGGCAAAAGTTCTCTTACGTCAATAAATATAATTGAAGAATCTCCTGTTAATCCGTTTAAATATTACAGGCGCTATACAAATGAAGTATTAAATATAGGGAAAGATAATAGCCCTGTAGTTATTGTTTCAACGGAACAAACGAATATAAAATCTGATGCCGATTATGTTTCCAATACTATTGAAATCTTTCCGAAAGCTTTACCAAACAAAGCATTTAAAACAAAAAGTTATCATCTGTTCAGTGCAAAAGATTATTTTAAATCGAAGAAAAAATCAGCCGCGGCAAATTTCATCCTTATTACCAATACAGATACTTCAATTGATTTTATTGAGAAAATTAAAGATGATCCCACTGTAGTTATAGTTCTGGAATCCGACAATCTTCATGCTGCGGCGGACATGAGAAGACAGATTTTCTGTTTGATTGCCTCACACTGCAAAGCCCCTGTGATCATCAAAAGAAATTATTCCGGTATTTCTGTTGAAGAATTCAGGCTATATGCTTCCTCCGATGCAGCTTTGCTGATAACTGACGGGCTGGGTGATGGACTCTGGCTCGAGGCGGAAGGAATACAATCAGAGGTTATCGAAAAGACAGCTTATGATATTCTTCAGGCAACGGGTGCTCGCATTTATAAAACCGAATACATCTCTTGTCCTACTTGCGGGCGGACATCGTATAACATATTGGACACAGTTGAACGTGTAAAGCAATTCACCGGCCATCTCAAAGGATTGAAGATAGCCATCATGGGTTGCGTAGTGAATGGACCTGGCGAGATGACCGATGCGGATTATGGCTATGTGGGCAGTAGCCCGGGAAAGATAAATCTTTATAAAGGCAAAGAACTCGTAAGGCGCAATATTGACGAAAAAGATGCGCTGGATGCTTTGATAAACCTGGTAAAAGAAAATGGGGATTGGGTGGAGAAACTGTAAACTGTGAAGATTTTTTAATCACAATTACAAGCCTTCGAAAAAAATATCTTCGTATTTGGTAGTTGTTTTTCAATTTCTTCCTGCATGGCTTCTTTAATGGAGATTACCCGCATATCAAGTACTTTCAATGTGTTTTGCAGCTTTGCGATCTCTTCCGGCAGTTCCTGAATATTGTTGCCCCACATATCAAGAAAAGTCATTTTGGTAAGGTTGCCGATATCCGGCGGAAGCGAAGAAATGATATTCTGATTAAGGATCAATTTTTTTATGTTGATAAGATTTCCTATTTCTTTAGGAACGCTATCAATATTATTTGCCGAAACATCCAATACCTGGAGCTTAGTTAATTTTCCAATATCGCCGGGAATTTCCGTGAGTTTATTTTTGCTCAGGTTAAGCGCCTGCAGGTTTGTAAAAGTAAAAACTTCCTCCGGAATTTTTTTTAGTTTCTTTTTATGCAGATTAAGTTTATAAACTTTTTCAGGGTTTTTAATGGCTTCAATAAGATCGGAATATTCATGTTCTTTTGATAGTGCAACGGAATCGAGCAACTGCGCCTGACTTTCAAAACCTGCGAACAGAAGGAAAAAGAAGAATATTCTGATTAGCGTTAAGTTAATAAACAGATGACGCAAAGATTGCTTCGTCGTACCTCCTCGCAATGACGTCATTGCGAAGCCGACGCAGGAGGCTGAAGCAATCTCAATGCGAGAATTTAGGTTTAACATAACATTAGCTTTAAGTCTATCTGTTATAATGATTCTTTCTCATCAAGTATTTTAATGGCATTTTCTCTATCCTTAAACAACTGTTCTTTTAAATGTTCAAGCCCATTAAACTTAATTTCATCCCTGAGTTTTTCTATAAAGGAAACGTTCAAAAAGGCAGAATAGATATTTTTGTTAAAATTAAAAATATTTACTTCGATTACCCGCTTGCTGCCGTTTATTGTTGGACGCATTCCAATGTTCAACATCCCCCAAAATTTTTCTTTTTTAATTTCCACCTCCACGGCATAAGCTCCGTTGGCAGGAATTAATTTATATGGGGCTTTCACATCAATGTTTGCTGTTGGAAACTCCATGCTTTGCCCAAGGTTGTTGCCCTCCACAACCTTTCCGCTCAAAAAATACGGATAACCTAAAAAATGATTGGCAGCTCTGATATCTCCGCCCATCAATGCTTTGCGAATTTTCGTAGAACTTACTGCAACGTCATCAACCTTTTGTGCTTTAATTTCGTCTACTTCAAAATGGTATTGTTTTCCATAATTAACAAGATGCCGCAGATCGCCCTCCCTGTTTTTTCCGAAATGATGATCGTATCCGATTACAAGTTTTCGTACGTGTAACTTGCCAATCAAAACCTCTTTAATAAAGTCAAGGTAAGAAACCGAAGCAAATTCGCCGGTGAAAGGAATAATAATCAAATGGTCTATTCCGATCCCTTTCAGCAAGTTTATTTTTTCCTCATCGGTATTAAGGACAAAAATATTTTCACCAGGGTGCAATACTATTTGCGGATGAGGGTGAAACGTGATAATAACCGATTCGCCACTAGTTTCACGGGCTATTTGTTTTACCCGCGTAATAATCGCTTTGTGCCCTGTGTGCACACCGTCGAATGTACCAATGGTAACAACCGCATTTTGAACAGGCGCGTAATCTTCGATATTTCTATAAACTTTCACAACAGAATTACTGGATGCATTGATTATCAGAAAAACAAACAGGTATAGATTTCAAAATTAGCAAAAATATTGTTAGGCAAAGCTTGTTCGATATAAATAAATATCCTAATTTCGTTTGCCGGAATTTCACTTTTTAATACGACTAAAATCTTAACAGGAATGTCAATAGTTGAAGGGTTGGGCAAAGGTTTGGTTTCCAGCCGCTCAACCTTTCGACCTAAAACCAGATTCGATTTGGTATAAAATGGAATATCAGAAATTCTTAAACAACCAGAACAATAAACAATTTAAGTATAATTAATTAATAGTATATGTCAGCAAATACAGGGAAAATCGCACAGATTATCGGTGCCGTAGTCGATGTTGTTTTCGAGCAGGAAGAAAAACTTCCGGGCATTTATGATGCCATGGAAGTAACGAGGCCCGACGGACAGAAAGTAGTTTTGGAATGTCAGCAACATATTGGTGAGGATACTGTACGCACCATTGCCATGGATTCTACCGATGGTTTGTCAAGGGGAATGGAAGTGGTGCATCTTGGAGCTCCAATAGCCATGCCTGTTGGCGAATTTATCAGGGGGCGCTTGTTCAATGTAATCGGCGATACTATTGATGGCATAGGCCCTGTATCAAAGGAAAAACTGTATAGCATCCACAGAGATCCTCCGAAATTTGAAGATCTTTCCACTCAGAAAGAAGTCCTTTATACCGGAATAAAAGTTATCGACCTTATTGAACCTTATGCAAAAGGCGGTAAAATTGGGCTGTTCGGTGGTGCCGGAGTGGGCAAGACTGTTATCATTATGGAGCTTATTAATAATATTGCCAAAGGATACGAAGGGATGTCCGTTTTCGCAGGAGTTGGTGAAAGGACAAGGGAAGGAAACGACCTTTTACGTGAAATGATAGAATCAAAAGTTATCAGATATGGCGAAGCTTTTACCGAGTCGATGGAAAAAGGCGGATGGGATCTGAGCAAAGTGGATATGGAAGAATTGAAAAAATCGCAGGCAACACTTGTATTCGGACAAATGAACGAACCTCCCGGTGCACGTGCACGCGTGGCGTTATCAGGCTTGTCTCTTGCTGAATATTTCCGCGATGGAGATGAAAAAACCGGAGGCCGCGATATTTTATTCTTTATGGATAATATTTTCCGTTTTGTACAGGCCGGTTCAGAGGTGTCGGCATTGCTTGGACGTATGCCTTCGGCTGTAGGTTATCAGCCTACACTTGCCACCGAAATGGGTATCATGCAGGAACGCATCACTTCCACTAAAAGAGGTTCTATCACTTCTGTTCAGGCCGTTTATGTGCCGGCAGATGACCTGACTGACCCCGCGCCTGCAACAACATTTGCTCACCTTGATGCCACCACAGTTCTTAGCCGTAAGATATTCGAAATAGGCATTTACCCCGCTGTAGACCCGCTTGATTCCACATCCCGAATCCTATCGCCCGACATCGTGGGTAATGAACATTACACCACGGCTCAAAAAGTGAAAGAAATTTTACAGCGGTATAAAGAACTTCAGGATATCATTGCCATTCTTGGTATGGATGAGCTTTCCGAAGATGATAAATTGATCGTTCACCGGGCGCGAAGAGTGCAGCGTTTCCTTTCTCAACCGTTCTTTGTTGCTACACAGTTCACCGGAACTCCCGGAGTTTTTGTAAGTATTGAAGATACTATAAAAGGTTTTAAAATGATCATGAACGGTGAAGTTGACGAATATCCAGAAATGGCATTTAGCATGGTGGGAACTATAGAAGAAGCCATTGAAAAGGGAAAGAAAATGATTGAAGAAGCGAAGTAAGTCATTTTTAAATTATAATGTCAGAAAGAATGTAGAATTGAGAATGCAGAATGATGAATGCAAGTTTGTTATAGCATAAGTGAAAGGAAAATAAAAAATGTATCTTGAGATCATAACCCCCGATGAAAAGATTTTTTCATAAATAATTATGAGCAATATAAAACTTTTTGAAAGCAAACAAATAAGGACAGTTTGGAACGAAACAGACCAAAAATGGTATTTTTCCGTTCAAGACGTAGTTGAAGTTCTAACAGATAGCTCCGATGTTAAGCAATATATAAAAAGAATATTGAGCAGGAACGAGATGCTTAAAAGCAACTGGGGTACAATTTGTACCCTGGTTGAAATGGAGGCAGCAGACGGAAAAAGAACTAAGCAAAGCGTTCTCACGAACACAGTATTAAAAAACAACATGGATAAAATTAATTTGGAACAATGTATATAGAGATCATAACCCCCGATAAAAAGATTTTTTCAGGTGAAGTAAGTTTGGTGCAATTACCCGGAACCAATGGCTCGTTCGAAATACTGAATGATCATGCACCTATTATTTCCACCCTTGTCAAAGGAAAAATAAAGATCGTTGATGCAGAGAAAAAAAATCAGTTTTTCGAGATCAAAAGCGGCGTTGTGGAAGTGCTGAAAAATAAAATTATTGTACTGGCGGAATAATTCTTTAAAGTTGGTTCCCCAACAGTTCGGTAAATTTTTTGAATACAGCGATTATCAAAAGATTGCTTCGCTTTGCTCGCAATGACGGAAAGAGCTGTCGTCATTGCGAATTCAGCATGTGCGGAATGAAGCAATCTAAAAAAGTTACCGAAGTATTATTGCCTATATTACCTTGATTTTCCGAACCATTTCTTTTTATTGTTGTTTCCGGCAGAATGGAAGTTCGTTGTAGCTGGGCGTGGACGATTGGAATTATTTCGTTGCTGTTTCGTTGCTTTCACCGGATTATGATCTATCAAGGGAAAAGGATGATCATCAATCACCGTAATTTTTTTTCCGATTAGTTTTTCAATATCGTGCAAATAGGCTTTTTCTTCTGCATCGCAAAATGAATACGCGGTACCTTTTGCTCCTGCCCTGCCGGTACGGCCAATACGGTGGACATAGGTTTCGGCAATGTTTGAAAGTTCGAAATTGATGACAAATTCCATGTCTTCCACGTCAAGTCCGCGTGCTGCAATATCTGTTGCCACCAACACCCTTGTGGTTTGCGCTTTAAAATTTGCCAAAGCGCGCTGACGGGCACTCTGGGCTTTATTGCCATGTATTGCTTCGGTACTGATTTTGTTTTTCGCCAGTATTTTTACCACTTTGTCGGCGCCGTGTTTGGTCCGTGTGAATACCAATACGGTTTTAATATTTGTATCTTTCAAGACATCAATCAGCAAGGCAGTTTTATTTCCTTTGTCCACAAAAAACACAAATTGTTTGACGATATCGACAGTAGAAGCGGAAGGAGTAACTTCGACTTTGGAAGGTTGATGTAAAATAGTGCCTGACAGCTTTATAATTTCGGGAGGCATAGTTGCCGAGAAAAAAAGCGATTGACGTTTGCGTGGCAGCGTTGCTATTATTCTTTTTACATCATGTATAAAACCCATATCGAGCATACGATCGGCTTCATCCAATACAAAGATTTCGATATTACGCAATGAAATAAATCCCTGATTCATCAAATCGAGCAGTCTGCCGGGAGTTGCCACCAGAATATCCACACCTTGCTGCAATGATGACGTTTGCGGGTTTTGATTGACGCCTCCAAAAACTACTGTACTGGTTAATCCGGTAAACCGGCCATACGCCTTAAAACTCTCGTTGATCTGAATAGCAAGTTCGCGGGTTGGTGTAACGATCAAACTTCTGATTTTTCTTTTCTTGTCGTAGGTTTTTGAAGCATGCAGTAACTGCAGGATAGGAATTGCAAACGCAGCAGTTTTTCCCGTACCCGTCTGGGCGCAGCCCAACAAATCTGTTCCACGCAACACAATAGGAATGGCTTCTTTTTGAATGGGAGTAGGTATTTTGTAACCTTCTTGTTGTAATGACTTAAGAATAGGCTCAATGATGTTTAATGACTGAAATGGCATAGTTTAAAGTGGATTTTTTTTAGTGAACCAAAACCTGACTATTGTAGGGAGGGAAGTGTTCGTAAGTGAATTTTTTGCTGTATGCGTTTTTTTACAAAGATATGGTTTATATACCGAATAGCAATATAATAGTTCAATAATAGAATGTAAAATAAGATGCCGGAGGTATCATAGGTTTAAAAAAAGCAAGTACAAAAAATAATCTGCGACCTCTGCGAGGTCGAACAAAATAAGCGGAATGAGTTTTTATAAACGTACGAACCCTCCAGGTTCAATGATAGAAGTAAAAAAATGCCTTTACAATAAAACCTATTTTTCATAAAAAGTAAATTATTTTATCTGTTTTTCAAATTACAAACCTATTTTTCGCAAAACAAAAAAAGACAGTTTTCGCTGTCTTCCCTCTCTGTGTTGTGGAGAATAACGGAATCGAACCGTCGACCTTTTGACTGCCAGTCAAACGCTCTAGCCAACTGAGCTAATTCCCCATTTGTGCTGCAAAAATACATTTTTTTTGGAATAAAAAACCACATGCGTGGGTTTTAAGTTGAAGGTTGTTGGCGACAGGTTTGCCTGCCTTGCCGGTAGGCAGGGTTTTTGGTTTGGGGTAAATAGTTAGAAACCCAATGACCATTAACTTATTACCAAACCAACTGCCCTAAACCATTAACCTTTGACACTTTTCAATGGTAGGCGTACGCCAGAGAAGCCACGCTTATTTTTATTCCCGGCGCTTTCATTAAATTAAGGATACAGCTTTCTAATGTGGAACCTGTGGTAATTACATCATCCACAAGTAAAACATGCTTGTTTGCAAAATGATCATAATCCTTCACCTCGAACACTTCCTTAACGTTTTCCCAGCGGTTGAAACGCGATTTTCTTGTTTGCGTTTCTGTTTTTGTTGTCTTTATCAGTGTTTTTGTGTCAACCGGTATTTTCATCGACTGTGAGAGGCCGCAAGCAAATATTTCACTCTGGTTATATCCCCTGATCTTTTCTTTTTTAGGATGCATAGGCACGGGAACAATATATTCCACTGTATTAAAAAGTGGCGATTTTAGAAGTTCTTTGCCGTAAAGCTTACCTAAAAAAATACCGATATCTTTTTGTCCTTTGTATTTCAACTGATGCATGAGCTGCTGAACATGACCCCTTTTGTAAAAAAAGAAAAAAGAAGCAGCAGAATGAACAGGCGCTTTTCCCCAGAACAAACGGCTTACAGCATTATCTTCTTCCGTATGAAAATTTGTCCTGGGTAAGTGATACATGCAAAAGGTACATATACAATGTTCATATTTGAAAAGGCTTTTCCCGCACGACATGCAGATACGCGGATAAATAAGCGAAAGAAAATCATCAAACAACGACAACTTAAACACCATTACACAAGAATAAACAAATCTTTTAAAATTAATTCAAAAATAAACTATTTTTGCACAAACAAGAATTTGTAATTTTATGGAAAAAGATGATCAGTTATTTATTCAGTTGCTTTATATTTTTCATTCTTCTGCTATGCAGGCATTGGGAAAATTGAAAAACCCCCTCACAGGAAAAATTGAGAAAAACTTAGATCAGGCAAAGCAGTCGATTGATATGCTGAAAATGCTGAAAGAAAAAACCGCCAATAACCTTACGCCCGAACTTACCAGGGCGCTGGATTCATTCCTTACGGAGGTAAAGCTGAATTATGTTGACGAAGTGAATAAAAATTAATATCTGAAAATCGAATAATATTTTTAAGTCAAAAATAAAGAGTTTATGGAAACTACCGAAAAAAAATCAACCGACAAGACGTATAAAATTATCATTGCTGTTTTAGGGCTCGTCATTGCTGTTCTTGTATGGCAACTGATTGTTACTAGATATAAAGTACACTATTTTACCATCGAAAAAGATAAAACTCAAAGTATAAACATGGGATTGCAGCATCAACTTGATTCTTTACTTGTTGAGCACGACAAGATAAAAAAAGAGTATGGGAATTTATCTAATCAGCTTACAAAAAAAGATAGTATCATCCTTGCAAACGCTGATGAAATTCAAAAGCTGATAGAAACCCAGTCTGATTATTACAGGAT
>JBBAAT010000057.1:0-11721 GCA_041658145.1 Bacteroidales bacterium
ATTGATTTTCTTCATTTACCCCGTCCCTAAAGGGTGTGAAGAAAATCAATTTGCTCCCTTTAGGGTTAGGGGTAAATAAATTGATTTTCATATTTTAATTAATTTTTAGGTACAAATACGGATATTCATAAAAAAATATTAATAACAATGGCGATAATAACAATTGACAGCAAAGAATTTGAAGTAGATGGCGATGGGTTCCTTGTCCACCCTGAAATATGGGATGAAAAAATCGCGAAGCTTTTTGCAAAAGCAGATGGCACAGGCGAGCTGAACGAGAAACACTGGGCTATCATTAGCTATATCAGGGAATACTGGAAAGAAAATGATATGGCTCCTATGGTTCGTAAAATTTGTCAAACCACAAATCTCAGGTTAAAAGAAATATATGAGCTTTTCCCAATGGGGCCTGCTAAAGGCGCTTGTAAAATAGCAGGGCTTCCAAAACCGGATGGTTGTGTATAAGTAGTGTCTGTCTATAAAGCCAGTAATTTATAATTAATTTCATATTTCAAAATGTAAAGTGCAAAATTCAAAATGAGATGTTTTTTATTGAAAATTTGCAATTTAAAATTTAGAAACTGTTTTGAATTTACATATTAATGATTTTTACTGCTTATTTTTAAAAGTCACTCAGAGCCGTCCCATTTTCGGGACGTGTCGAAGAGTGGCTATTCGGTCGACTTCGACTCGCTTTTCCTTCAACTAATGTTTCAGGATAACCGGCTCTGTCTGACCTCATAAATCTGTCGTTTTTGAAACTTTGAAAAATTCAAAACAGTTTCTTACAATTTGAGATTTGCATTATTTATTTTTATAATATATGTCAATTTATCATTGGATTTTAATTAGCGGGTTTCTCACATTCATTGTTTCTTCTATTTCCATATTAATTAAAGTTTTCTCCCAAAAGGGGAAAAAGGATTTTGCGCCTGTTAAAGGTAATATCCGAAAAGCAATTACTTACTCCTTCACCGGTGCAATGTCACCTGTAAAAAAAGAATCTGCATATCTCCACCTGCCAACTTATACAGCGGGTTTGATTTTCCATATCGGTACATTTTTAAGTTTTTTCTGGTTAATTCTTTTGTTTTTAAATATCCATATTAATGGTTGGTTCAGTTACGCTTCATCAATAGTGATAATTACAGCCGGTGTTTGTGGCGTTTCCATTTTAATAAAACGAATTGTTCAGATTAAATTACGGGATTTATCAAACCCTGATGATTATTTCAGCAACCTTCTTGTTACAGGATTTCAAATCTGTACCGCTGTTACATTGTTATTTCATCCGGCAATGCCGGTATTATTTATTTACGGTTCGCTGTTGTTGATCTATATACCTGTAGGCAAGCTCCGGCATACTATTTATTTTTTTTCATCACGCATTTATTTGGGAATTTATTATGGCAGACGCGGGGTTTGGCCGGTTGAAAAAAAATAGTCATTAGTCATTGGTCAATAGTCAGCAGTATTGAAGTTAATTAACTGATGTTACGCAAATATTATAAATGAATACAAAATTTATAGGTCAGGCAGAGCCGTCCCCTTTTCGGGACGTGTCGAAGCCCGACCTATACATAGCCACTCTTCGACACAGCCGCTTCCTCATAAGCCCACGCAATGGCTGGCTCTGAGTGACACTAACAAACAAATATATAATATGCGTAATATCAGTTAATTAATATGAAATGTACGATTTATAACTTCTCGTAGTATTGATATATGGAACTGTCGGATAAACAAAAGAAATCACTTGACGTTCTGAAAAACAGATTAGACGGCAGATTATTATCGTACCTGAATAGTTGCGTTCACTGTGGGCTTTGCGCTGAATCGTGCCATTACTATTTATCCGACAATAACGAGCGGAATATTCCAGGGAAAAAAGCCGATCAACTTTCAAGTATCTATCGAAGATATTATACCCTTGCCGGCAGATTAATACCCCGTTTTATCGGTGCTAAGGATTATAATGAAAAGACTATTGAAGACCTGACAGATCTGGCTTTCGGCGCATGTACAATGTGTGGCAGGTGTACTATTCATTGTTCTATCGGAGTGGATATTTCTTTATTAGTCAGGACAGCCCGTTCAATGTTGGTTGTGATGGATAAAGTTCCAAAAGGACTTCAATCTACGGCAAATGCAGCTCTTCAAACAGGGAATAATATGGGGATTCCACGCGATGAATTTATTGATACAATTAAATGGTTAGAAGAAGATCTTCAAACGGAAGTCGATGACAAAAGTGCAGCAATTCCTTTAGATAAAAAAGGAGCAAACATAGTTTATACTCTTAATCCGCGTGAACCAAAATTTTTTCCTCTTTCCATAAGTGCAGTAGCTAAAATTTTCTATGCTGCAAAAGAAAATTGGACAATTTCAACAAATGTTTATGATGTTACCAATTACTCATATTTTTCAGGTGATGACGATGGTGCGAGAGAACTTACAGAACGACATTTTAATGAAGTAAATAAACTCGAAGCAAAAATCCTTGCTCTTGCTGAATGCGGGCATGGCTTCAGGGCGCTCAGATGGGAAGGCCCGCGCTGGATTGGCAAAAAATATCCATTTAAAGCTGTTTCTATTCTTGAAATAATTTCCGATTATATTAAAGAAGGTAAAATAAAACTTGATCCGTCAAAGAATACTAAGCTTACAACTCTTCATGATCCATGTAATTTAGTCAGGAATGGCGGTATTATTGAAGAACAACGCTTCATATTAAAAAATGCGGTAAGCAATTTTACTGAAATGTATCCCAACCGCGAAAATAATTACTGTTGCGGAGGCGGAGGCGGTCAGCTTGCTATGGGAGAATACGCTGAAAGACGTATCAAAGCCGGTAAAATTAAAGCGGAACAGATTCGGAAAACAGGGGCAAAAGTGGTTGCCACCCCATGCCATAACTGTATTGATCAGCTTATGGAATTGAATAAAGAATATGATCTGAAAGTTGAAATAAAAACAATCAGTGAGATAGTTGCAGATGCTTTGGTTATACTTTGACCGGCTTAAAATTTTACTTTATTTTTATAGGTAATCAGTAACCGGTATTCGGTAATCAGTGGTTTTTTCCGGTTACCGATTACTCTTTTTACTGATTACCAAATTTGAAAAGTAATAATTTATACATAGCAAAGTTTACCTTTACACCCCTGAAACGCGTACACAATGATATCCATTAATAATCTTTCTATTCATTTTACCGGAACCGGCCTGTTTGACGATGTATCCTTTGTTATTGCCGATAAAGACAGGATAGGTCTTACAGGAAAGAATGGGGCAGGGAAGACTACATTAATGCGCATCATTGCAGGAATGCAGGAGCCGGAAACCGGAAATGTCATCATACCTTCCGATACTACTATTGGCTATCTGCCGCAGGAAATGACTTCTGTAAATACCGGCAAAACGATCATGGAAGAAGCGATGACAGCCTTTTTAGAAGCAGTAACACTTGAAGAGAACATAAAAAAAATTACTTCAGAAATTTCCGCAAGATCCGACTTCCAATCAGAAGCATACTATAAACTACTGCATAAACTTACAGATTCGAACGACCGCTTTCAGTTGCTTGGTGGTAATAACATGCAGGGCGAAACTGAAAAAATTTTAACAGGTCTTGGTTTTATGCACAGCGATTTTTCCCGGCAGGTTTCCGAATTTAGCGGTGGATGGCAGATGCGCGTGGAACTTGCAAAAATCCTGTTACAAAAACCCAACGTTATTTTACTTGATGAACCCACTAATCACTTAGACATAGAATCCATTCAGTGGCTTGAAGAATTTCTGTATAACTATTATGGAGCCGTGATGCTGGTTTCGCACGACAGGATTTTTCTTGATAGAATTACACAGCGAACTATTGAAATTTCTCTCGGGAAAATTTATGATTATAAGGCATCCTATTCGCAATATGAACAGATGCGAAAGGAAAGAATGGATCACCAGATGTCAGCATACAATAACCAACAAAAACAAATTTCCGATACAGAGAAATTCATCAACCGTTTTAGATATCAGGCTACAAAGGCCAGGCAGGTGCAATCGCGCATAAAACTTTTGGAAAAGATCGACAGAATTGAAATTGACGAGATGGACAATTCTTCTATTTATTTCCGGTTTCCTCCCGCCCCGCATGCAGGAAAGGTGATAATTGAAGCAAATAATCTGACAAAAAATTACGGCAATAAAAATGTATTGAGCAACCTTAGTTTTCTTATCAATAAAGGAGACCGGATAGCATTTGTGGGGAAAAACGGTGAAGGAAAAACCACCCTTTCGCGCATTATAGTGCAAGACCTCAATTTTACAGGTGAATTGAAACACGGGCATAATGTAAAGCTCGGTTATTATGCGCAAAACCAATCGGAACTGCTCAATCCCGACATAACAGTTCTTGAAACAATCGACGAAGCTGCTGTGGGCGAGATAAGAACAAGAATCAGGGCAATTCTCGGATCATTTTTATTTGATGCGGATGATATAGAAAAGAAAGTAAAAGTCCTTTCGGGTGGTGAAAAGTCACGGCTTGCTCTTGCCAGGTTACTTCTTAGCCCTGTGAATTTTCTGGTGCTTGACGAGCCGACAAATCACCTCGACATGCGCTCAAAAGATATCCTCAAGCAGGCTCTGTTAAAATTTGATGGGACTCTCGTAGTAGTATCTCACGACAGGTATTTTCTACATGGCCTTACAAACCGGGTATTTGAATTTAAAAACCATACCGTTCGTGAACATCTCGGAGATATTTATGATTTTTTAAACTCAAGGAAAATCGAATCATTACGCGAATTGGAGCTTTCAAAAAAAACTTTGCCGGACAAAAAGAAAAAAACTGATCTCTCTGCCAATCAAGCTATCCGTAAACACAAAAAACAGGCTGAAAAAGAGTTGCGAAAGATAAAAAACCAGATTGAAAAATCAGAGGAGAGAATTGCATTTTTGGAAAAAGAAGTTGTTAAAACCGACAAAATGCTTATCAATCCTGAAACATATAAAGATGTTCTGGCTGATAAAGAATTCTATTCGAATTACGAAAAATTAAAAAAGCAATTAGGAGCTGAAATGAAACAATGGGAACAGTTACAGAAACAAATGGAAGAGAAAAAAATGGTAACTACTCAGCAGCTTAAAAGGCAATAAGAAGAAGTTTTTTAAATAAATTTACCACATAGACACAATAGAAACATAGAATGCCACATAGCGCAAAACAAATAAAGCAACTGTAATTAAGGAGTCAATCTATGTGAAACTTATGTAACCTGATTAATTCACAAATTGGACTAAAGTCCTTATGTAGAGAGCGTTTGCATTGCCACGACCTTAAGGTCGTGGTAATTGAAACAGCCGTTATTGCTGGGCTTTAGCCCAAAATTAAAAGTTTGTGAATTAAACAGGGTAACTATGATACTATGTGGTAAAAACAAATTAGTTTCAATTTGCTGAGTAGTAACAGAAAATGAAAGAATTTACTCTTGACATATTACCATTACATGAATGGCTTGATTTTGACGCCTGCCTGCCCTGCCTACCGGACAGGCAGGCGGCAAGGCAGGTACATCCGCTTATTATTAGTGGCCCGTGCAGCGCCGAAAGCAGGGAGCAGGTGCTGAAAACCGCCCATGCATTAGCAGAAACCAAAGCAGTAAAAATATTTCGTGCCGGGCTATGGAAGCCGCGCACACGCCCTGATTCCTTTGAAGGAGTGGGCGCTGCCGGCCTTGCCTGGATGAAACAGGTGAAAAAAGAAACCGGCCTGTTGACTTGTGTTGAAGTGGCTACCCCTGAACATGTTGAACTCTCTGTTACCAATAATATTGATATTTTATGGATCGGGGCGCGTACAACGGTAAACCCTTTTTCCGTACAGGAAATAGCGGAAGCCCTCAAAGGTATTGATATACCGGTAATGGTTAAAAACCCGGTAAATCCGGATATTGGCTTGTGGCTTGGCGCCCTCGAGAGGATCAATCATGCCGGAATACGCAAGATTATTGCCATTCATCGCGGGTTCTATACTTATAACAGTAAACCATACAGGAATTCGCCAATATGGGAGATCCCAATCGAACTAATGCGCCTCTGCCCTGAATTGCCTGTGATCTGCGACCCCAGCCACATTACAGGAAATTATCTTCTCCTTGAAAGCGTATCGCAGAAAGCGATGGACCTTGAGATGGACGGACTGATGATCGAAACGCACGTCAATCCCCAAAAGGCTCTGTCCGACTCCGGTCAACAGATCACCCCTGCAGAATTAAAAGAACTGATATCAAAACTTGTGATACGAAATCATTATCCGGAAAATTCCGGATTCCGTGATATGCTTGAACAACTACGTTCGGAGATCGACGTTATTGATGCAGAACTGATACACCTGCTTTCAAAAAGGATGCATCTTGTAGAACAAATTGGTAATTATAAAAAAGAAAATAATATAACCATCCTTCAAATAAAACGGTGGAACAAAGTAGTAAGAGAAAGTCTGGAACTAGGCGAAAACCTTGGACTAAACAAAGAATTCCTGGTAAAATTGCTTCGTGTTATCCACGAAGAATCCATTCAAAAACAAACGGAGATATTTAATAAGTGATGTTACGCATTTAATTTTTATATATTAGTGTCACTCAGAGCCGGACATAGCAAAGATTTGTGGGATGGAGTCCGTGTCGAAGAGTGCCTATGTATGGTCGACTTCGACACGCTTCTCCTTTCTCTATCGCTTCAGGAGAATCGGCTCTGCCTGACCTCTAAATTTTGCATTCATTTGTTATGTTTGCGTAACATCAGCTGTTAATACTTCACAAATTTCAGTATCTTCATATCATCCCTGAAACTAATACGATAGTAGTAAACTCCCAGGTTCAGTGAAGAAATATCTACTGTTAATCTGTTTAATCCTTTTTCAGCAATTCCTGAAAAGATGGTTTTTATTTTATCTCCCTTTGCCCCATATAGCCCGATCTCAATATTATCGGAGAATGGCAGAATAAAGTCAATGTGGACCTGGTCATTAGTAGGTGTGGGATATGGTTCAAAAACCATGAATTGGTTGCTGAACGTAATACACTGCTCATTGTTAGCCGGATTGTCATCAGGGTTTTTGTTCACGATCTGAGCTTCTGCACAAATATAATCGGTAAGCTGATTTTCCAATATCTCATATTTTGCATTAAACTGATAAGTCATGGTTTCGCCCGGATCAAGAGTATTGTTGTAGTCGGTCCATGTTTCAATAAAAGCAGTACCACCATTAGCTCTTGCCGAAAGTTCCATTTTGTTTATTTTGCGTGTGCCATAATTGGCAATATCTGCAGATAAGGTAACATAATTGTTCTGCTTAACAGCTTTTACATTAGTTACGGCTATGTCCGCCCGTGTAGGCGTTACATACAATACCTGATAAGCCGTGTCGGTACAATTGTACTGGTTGTAAGCGACGAGTGTTACCGTAAATCCGGCAGTATCTTCATAAGTATATGTATAGCTCGGACTGAATGATGTGCTGGTTATTCCTATAGTATCGCCAAAATTCCAGAAATAATTTAATGCGTTTTGCGAATTATTGATAAATGTAGTTGTAAATGGGGCCACTCCGTAAAATTCATCCGGAATAAAATCAGCGACAGGAGCAGGGAAAACATTAATGCTATGTATAACTGAATCTTTACAGCCTTCGCTTGAAGTAACCAGCAATGATACATTGTATGCGCCGCTATCGTTGAAAGTAACGAGAGGGTTTTGTAATGTTGACGTTTGGGCAAAGCCAAAATTCCAAAGCCATTGAGCAATACTATCAGGAGCTAAAACTGTACTGCCATCGTTAAATAGCTTCGGATTGCCCAGGCAGGCGTCGTCGGGATTAAAATCCGCATCAGGCAATGCATGCACCACCACGTTCTGTGTGTCGGTTACAATACAGCCGTTGACTGATTTTACAGTAAGCACCACAGGATAAGTTCCGGCGTTGTCGAAAATAAATACAGGGTTTTGAATATTACTTACCTGACCAGATCCAAATTCCCATTGCCATTGGTAGATCTGCGTCCAGGGCTCTGTATGCGAAGTGTCGGTAAAGTAAACAGGGTTTCCGTCGCACACATTGGTATAGGAGAATCCCACATCGGGTGCGGGTCTGATATTCACATTCAGGTCGACCGAACTATCGCAGCCGTATATAGTCTGTACATAAAGATGAACTGTATATGTTCCTGCAGTATCATAAGTATGCGAAACGGTATCATCAAAAGCTGTATTGTTTGTACTACCGGGATCGCCGAAATTCCAATTCCAGATGTCAACATTTCCAAGAAAACTTGATGACATATCGTACATAGTCAGGAGAACGCCGCTACAACCATTTAAAGGACCAAAGTGCGGAACGGGCTTGGAATAAACGAATGCAGTATCCGTTAACGATTTTGAACATCCTTTATTCGATGTTACAGTAAGCGTAGCAAGGTAAATACCATGGTTTTGATAAAAATGCATTGGATTTGGAATTGAATCGGAAGACCCATCTCCGAAATCCCACTGCCGTGAATTTATTAAAGCGCCAACACCACCTACAGTGGAAAGATCAGTGAAAAATGTAATAACCGGCCAGCATCCTGACGTAGAGCTAAATGCAGCGACTGGCTCCTGCCCCTGAACAGAAACCGTAACAGTATCTGTAGCAATACACCCCATGGAATTGGTTACTGTTACTGAAATATCATGTGAACCTGATGTCCATGGAATAGTGAAAAGGCTATCGGTTTCTCCATCCGACCATAAGTAAGTAACAGCTTCATTAGCGCCAACAGCTAAACCAATCTCATTACCGGTACATACATTTGTAATATTTCCAAGGCTTGCCTGCACAGGGAAAGAATCTGCAGTAATAATAATTTGCCTTGTAACATGACAGCTATCGGGATCATAAACGGTAAGAGTAATAGTATCTGGCGCCACAACATTTATTGAATTGCTTGTAGAACTATCGGGCAGCCATAGAAAGGTATAGGGGGCGCCAAGCCCTGTGATAAGAGTTACACTGCTTCCAAAACAGCTAAGCGTATCATGCACAGCGATTGTAGGTTTATTCACTATCACCGTATCAACCGATGTGAAACCAAAGACATCTGTAGCTGTAACGCTGTAAATGCCGCCAGTATTGACTGTAAGAGTTGATAAAGTATCTCCTGCATTTCCCGTGTTCCATTTATAATGGATAAAGTGTGGGCTGGCATCCAGTGTTGTATCGCAAAAATTAGTGGAATAAATATCGGGACCGAGGTTTACGGGGGGGGAGGCGTATTTAAAACGGAAGTACTGTTCTACTTGCTGGCGCTGGGTAGTGGTTAATGCTGTGTTATAGATGATGATTTCGGCGATGTTACCATTCCAGCTTGGAAACCCATTACTTCCATCTGATGAAATTGTATTAATATTCGTGTTGCCGGCTGTGATAAAGCTAAGAATAGTGTATTGGGTAGGTTTTTGAATAGAACTCACAGGTGTAACTAAATTTCCATTGACGTATGCTGAACCGTTAAGTACATTAGTGCCGTATCCAATCAAGGTTGTTCCAGGGCCACCACCCCATTCATAGAGGGATGTATGGCCGAAAAATGTACCATAACTTTGATTACCTGTAGCATGTTTGATAACGATAAATGCAGTTCTGACTGTAGAAATAGTATTAAAACTTAAATAATCATTCACTCCATCAAACCTTACGATTGGATGATTGTTCAATATGGAAATATTGGGAATCAAGGAAGGTTGCATAGAAGTGTCAATTTGGGTAGCATGGTTGTTGAAACCGCTAAGATCTGACCATTGTGAAATTTTGTCGGTTGTATCTTTAATGACGTTATCAGCAGTAAACCATAGTACGAAACCATTAATGGAATTAGGGGAGAAGGTATTGAATTTTAAAACGAGAGAAGTATCTGAATCTCCACAGATATTGTAAGCAATCACTTTCCAGAAATAACTATGTGTAAAATCGTTGATTGAAGCCGTACATGAATTGATAAGAAGGTTGTTAATTGTGGTGTTTACAACAGTAAAGATAGAATCAGAAGCGAGAATAAACGTGTAAGAAATTGCATTGGTAGCTGATTGCCAGGAAAATGTTACTGAAG
Source organism: Bacteroidales bacterium (assembly GCA_041658145.1). Taxonomy (GTDB): domain Bacteria; phylum Bacteroidota; class Bacteroidia; order Bacteroidales; family CG2-30-32-10; genus JBBAAT01. The sequence goes on from JBBAAT010000057.1 coordinate 10,143, forward strand.
AATCAGAAATGAGTGTATTATTCTGAGGTGAAATAAGGTTAAGATTCGTGATGGGAAAATAGTTTGAAACGTTGACAGAAAATGAAGTGTCAGCACTACATCCGTTGGAATCATTAACAAACAAAGAAACTGTAAAACTTCCGGTGTCAGAAAAAAAATGCGAAGGATTTTGCAGTGTTGAAGTATCAGTGCCGGAAGCAGAGTCACCAAAATTCCATGCCCATGAAGTGATAGAAGTAACAGGAGAACTTAAATCTGTAAACAAATAAGGAGAACCGAAACAAGTATCTCTAACGGAAAAATCAGCAGTTGGTTTATTTTTCACAATAACAGATTTAGTAATAGAATTACTGCAACCACTGGGAGTAGAAACAAACAGGCTTACATTGAAAGTGTCGGCATGAGTATATAGATGAGCAGGATTTTTAAAAATGGAAGAATCTCCATCACCAAAGTGCCACAACCATTGTGAAATAGTATCCATTGCTACACTTGAAGTATCAATAAAGGTAGTGAAAGTACCCAGACATACTGTATCTGTAATGAATCCGGCAATTGGTGCTATTCCATTTATAGTAACAAAAACAGAATCCTCAGCAAAACATCCTCGCAAATTGGTAACAGTAACATAATACCAGCCGGAGTCAGCAGGAGTGATGATTTGCAGAGTATCTCCGTTAGACCAGGCATAGTGTGCAATTTGAGATATTGCATTATCTACCTGTATGGTATTGCCCAAACATAAATTAATAGAATCAGCATTAATGAGGTTTGTGTTTTTGAAATTATCGGTAACAACAACAATGGTATCTGACACGATAAAATTACTCAGAGAATCGGTAACAGTAACCCATACACTACCGGAAGTAACGTAAATCGCAGTGTCGGTAGATCCGTTATTCCACGCGTAATTGTAATTATTTCCGAGACCTGTAGAAACCAATATTGAGTCGCCAAGGCATATGGTATCACCTGTAATTACAGGCACAGGATACGAAACCACAACCTCGTCCACAGAAGTAAATCCGAAGATATCCAAAACAGTATCGGCATAAGTGCCGCTATGCGAAACTATAAGATTTGATAAAGTATCCGCAGGATTACCCATATTCCATTGATGATGTACAAAATGATTTTGAGCGGTAAGGGTAATAGGTGCAAACCCATAGTTAACGGTAATATCGGGGCCGAGGTTTACGGGGGGGGCGTATTTGTTACGAAGGTATTGTTCTACAACCTGGCGGGTAGAATCCGAGAGCGGATTATCATAGATAAGGATTTCGGCGATATCACCATTCCAACTGGGAAATCCATTACTTCCATTTGATGAAATTGTGTTAATATTGGTGTTGCCGGTTGTTATAAAACTAAGAATAGTGTATTGGGTAGGTTTTTGAATAGAACCAACAGGTGTAGTTATATTCCCATTGACGTATGCTGAACCGTTAAGTACATTGGTGCCGTATCCAATCAAAGTTGTTCCAGGCCCCCCCCCCCATTCATAGAGGGATGTATGGCCGAAAAATGTACCATAACTTTGATTACCTGTAGCATGTTTGATAACGATAAATGCAGTTCT
>JBBAAT010000058.1:0-11634 GCA_041658145.1 Bacteroidales bacterium
ATAATCCTTGCATATAGCAAAGCTATAATGCTGTCAAAGAACGTATATATAGGGAAATGTTTTTTTATTAACCGTCATTTGTTAATTTTGCGTAACATCAGTTAATAAGGAAACGAGATAAAAAATAATTGAAACGGCGAGGAGGCGAAACGGGGAAACGGTGAATCTGCGAACCGGTATACTCGTGATTAAAAGAAAAAAATATGGCTGAAAGAATCAATTCATACAGAGAATTAAGAGTTTATAAAGAAGCTTTTTCAGCGGCAATGGAAATTTTTGAAATAACAAAAAAATTTCCTCCAGAAGAAAAGTATTCTCTTGTTGACCAAATAAGAAGGGCATCAAGATCAGTTTGTTCTAACATCGGTGAAGCATGGAGGAAAAGAAGATATCCTGCTGCATTTGTCGCCAAATTGAGTGATTCAGAAACCGAAGCTTGTGAAACGCAAGTCTGGCTTGAATTTTCGTTATGCTGTAAATACATCGATGAAAATACTTTTACAAGGCTATACGACAAATATGAAAAGATTTTGGGACAGATTGTCAGAATGATTAATGAACCTGAAAAATGGGTAATCAGAAAATCATGATTAAATCTCCCATTCGCCGATTCACCCTATCGCCCATTCAATAATTTTAATATTGTAATTAAATAAATAATTTATGTCGTACACAAACAAATGCCTGTACATAAACCTTACAACAGGAAAGACAGAAACGAAAGAAACAGAAAAGTCTCTGATTGAAAAATATATTGGAGCAAAAGGTATGGGCTTTGCCCTGTTAGACAGGCTAAATCCTTCACCTGAGCCTCTCAGTCCTGAAAACCCTTTGATATTTATCAACGGACCTTTTACGGGAACAAAAATCCAAACGAGCGCCAGAACAACGCTTGTTACAAGGTCGCCATTGACAGGCTGTGTCCACGATTCGCACTGCGGTGGAAATTTCGGACCACGTCTGAAATTTGCAGGTTATGATTATGTTTATATAACAGGTAAAGCTGCGAAACCTACGTATCTTTATATAAAAGAAGATACGATTGAATTTCTCGATGCATCCGAATTTTGGGGAAAAGGAATTTATTTCACCAATGATGAGCTAAAAAAACGTCATCCCGGAACTGACCCGCGAGTAGCATGCATTGGTCCTGCCGGAGAAAATCTTTCAAAGATAGCATGTATCGGGGTTGACAAACACCGGCAATACGGTCGTGGAGGCGTTGGCGCTGTGATGGGTTCAAAGAATCTGAAAGCTGTGGTGGTCGACGGAAACATTCCTGTAAAATACTTTGATGAAGCAAAATTCAAAGAGCTGAACATGGTAGCTACAAAAGATATTCTGAACAATCCCGGCATCAAATTCCGCCGTCAGAAAGGCACCATGAAATGTATACGCGGCTGCCAGACCAATCATATTCTTCCTACCAAAAACTGGTCGAAAGTTGAATATGAAGAATTCGAAAAAATAAGTTCCGAAACTACTCGCGAAGAACTTAACTGGGAGGATACAGGATGTTTCAACTGCGCTATCCTTTGCTCTAAATGGGCGCGATGGGAAGGACACGAGATTGAGGGTCCTGAATATGAAACAGCTGCGCTAATGGGTTCCAACTGCGAAATTTCGAGTATCAAAGATATTGCTATCAGCAATGATATCTGCAACGATCTTGGTCTTGACACCATCAGCGCAGGAAGTACAGTAGGTTTTGCCATGGAATGTTATGAACGCGGACTGCTTGATAATACAGGTGGTTTGAAACTTGACTGGGGAAATGCCGAAGCGCAGCATGAATTACTCAAACTTATGGTTTACCGAAAAGGCATTGGGAAAATATTTGCTGATGGCACAAGAGAGGCAGCAAAGAAGATAGGTAAAGGAAGTGAAGAATTTGCTATCAACATTGCAGGTATGGAGTTGTCGGGCATCAATCCTAAAGGATCTCTCACAATGGGCGTTGCGATGGCTGTTGCTGACTTTGCAAGTCATACACGTTTGTGGATCGCAGAACAGGAAATGGGTCCCGACTTTAAGATTGAAGATATTGTGCCAGCAGTGCTTGAAGGCATTGATACAACAAATGTTAGAAATAGCCTTGTTATCTGCGATTTTGTTCCACTCAGCCTTGATGTATTTGCAGGATTATTAAATGCCGCAACAGGCAGCAACCACACAGGAAAAACATTGCTAGCAACAGGTACTCGTATTACTCATCTGGCACGAAAATATAATTTGCGTAATGGCAGAAAACACACTGACGACACATTACCCGGACGTTTCTTTAATGAAACCTCGCTTTCAGGATTTATGGAAGGGAAAAAACTCACACGCGAGTATTTCCAAAGTTTTATTGATGATTATTATAAAATGAGAGGATGGAATAAGAAGGGGGAACCTATGGGGGAATAGGAGAATGGGCGAGTGAGCGAAAGGGCGAAAAAGCGAAACGGAGAATGGGGAATGGGGAAAACAGCCAAATGTTATTCCTGATGTTATTTTTGATGGCTGTGAATGCCTTATATTTGAAAGGTGAAAACAGCAAAGCCTGTGTAGTTGATGAATCTGCACAGGCTTTATTTTTTATTAATAAAGATTACATTCTTAATATTCTTATTTTTACAGTTTCATATAAAACCAATAAATATGTTAAAAGGCGCATATACATTACTTATCACTCCGTTTAAAGAAGACCTTTCTTTAGATGTTGATGGATTGAAAATCCTTGTTCAGAAACAGCTGGATTCCGGTATTCATGGCATTGCCTCGCTTGGAGTTACCGGCGAAAACACCATGATGACTGATGAAGAAGTTTACAAAGTAGTTGAAGTTATTGCCAATATGGCAAAAGGCAAAACAAAGATTGTTCCCGATGCATGTTCAACCAGTTTATGGGAAGCCAAAGAAAGATGCCAAAAATTTGCAGACCTTGGCGCAGACTACATCGCTGTGTTTACGCCATATTTCGTGCTTCCAACGCAGGAAGGACTGATCGACTTTTACGAAAAACTTGCCGACTTCTCCCCTATTCCCATCATCCTGCACAATGCACCCGAACGAACCGGTGTTGATTTATTGCCGGAAACGACAGGACTTCTTTCAAAACACCCCAATATTGCCGGCATTAAGGATGGCAACAAAAAACTCGACCATCTTGCAAAAATTCTGTACCTCACAAAAGATGAGGATTTCAGCGTATTCACCGGAAAAGATACAACGGCTTATCCTATGATAGCAATTGGTGGGGCAGGAACGTTTACAGTTGCAGGTAACATCATTCCGGAAGTAATGAAAGATCTCACAGATTTGGCGTTAGCAGGTGATATGAAAAAAGCAGAACAACTGCATTTTAAGTATTACTCTTTATTTGAAGCCCTGAGGTTTGAATCAAATCCGATGGCAGCCAAAATGGCTTTAAATCTGATGGGTCTTCCGGCAGGCGGACACCGTTCTCCACTTACACCCCTAAGTGAAGGCAAGACGAAGATTTTAAAATCGCTAATGATACAAAAAGGCTTGATAAAAGAATAGGCAGTAATCGGTAATCGGTAATCGGTAAGCAGTAAGCAGCAGTGGGCAAACATTGAACTTTGAACCTTAAACTTTAAACAATTTATGACAACAAATGATCATTAATGATATTTTTTATGAATAAAATCCTATTAAGATCACCTGCTACCACAGCCAATGTAGGACCAGGTTATGATATTTTTGCGATGGCATTAAAAGAGCCTTACGATGAAATAACTCTTTCTTTAAATGATTCGGGGAAAATTGAAATCGCTATCATTGGCGAAACACAACATATCCCAACATGTATTGAAGACAATACTGCAGGACTCGCCGTTCTTGAGCTTTTTAAAAGAAAGAATATTTGTAACGGTGTAAAAATTGAAATTTGCAAAAAGATGCTTTCAGGTGGAGGGCTTGGAACTACAGGCGCATCGGCCGCTGCAGCGATTTACGGACTTGACAAACTTCTTAACCTTAACCTATCTTCCAATGAATTGATTGACATAGCCCGCATGGGCGAAGTCGCTTCCGGTGGTTCCCCTCACGCTGACAATGTTGCAGCCTCAATCTTAGGAGGATTTGTTTTAGTAAAAAGTTACAATCCTATTGATGTACTGAAACTTGAGATTCCTGAGTTTCCTGTTGCTCTTGCCGTAATACGTAAAAGTCAGCGTACTACAAGGGGTTTCATCACTTACGAAATCGGGCAGGAAAAACTTAAAGAACAAATGGCTCACTGTGCCGGTGTTATTCATGCATTGCACTTAAAGGATATTGAAGAATTTGGAAAGGCAATAAGCCTTGACCATATAGCGGAACCCGTGCGTGGCGCTGCTATTCCCGAATATATCGGAACCAAGAAAAAAGTCCTTGAAGCCGGCGCTTTCGGTTGTACCATCAGTGGTGGCGGGTCTTCGGTAATTGCTTTTTGCAGCAGAGAAAAACAGGAAGAAATTGCCCGGATTTTTGAAAAATGTTTTGCCAATAATCCGCATTATGTAAAGACTATTCGTACGTTTACGAGTAATATTGGTGTACACGAAATATAAAAAATCGAACCCCTATTTAGGACATGTATATAAAGTCGTCATTGCGAACGCAACGAAGTGGAGTGAAGCAATCTCACTTACGGTGCGATAATAAGATTGCTTCGGGCAAAAAGCCCTCGCAATGACGATTTGTATTGATTTTATGGACAGACACTATTTATGAAATCAAGCTATAACAAAGATGGAATCGGAAGCAACTAAAAATACCGTCAGCAAAAGTGTTGCATTATTTGTAACAACACTTTCCTCATTTCTGACAACTTTTATGGCTTCGTCAATCAATATTGCCTTGCCTGCAATAGGAAAAGAATTTGCAATCAATGCCGTCATGTTAAGCTGGATACCGATGTCTTATCTATTAACTGCGGCTATTTTCCTGGTTCCGTTTGGAAAAATTGCCGATATCTATGGCAGGAAAAAAGTATATACATACGGGATTATTGTGTATAGCTTCACTTCCTTTATTTCGGCGATAGCTCCAAATGAAATGGTACTGATTGCTGCACGGTCCATTCAGGGTATTGGTGGCGCTATGATATTCGGAACCGCTATCGCAATTCTTACTTCTGTTTTTCCCGCAAATGAAAGAGGCAAAGCGATTGGTTATAATCTTGCAGCTACTTATCTTGGGCTTTCTCTGGGTCCATCCTTTGGAGGCTTCCTGACGTATCAGTTTGGATGGCGGTCAATTTTTGCTGCAAATGTATTTTTCAGCTTTTGTATCATTCCATTTATTCTCTGGAAATTAAAAGCTGAATGGGCAGAAGCAAAAGGTGAAAAGCTTGACATAAAAGGTTCGATCGTATATATGATCGGATTGTTTGGCATTATGTATGGTTTTTCAATTCTTCCTTCCATCACAGGCGCACTGCTGCTTGGCGCCGGTATAATTGTGATTATGTTTTTCATAAAATTAGAACATCGTGCCGCCTATCCTGTTCTGGATTTGAGTCATTTTAAACGCAACACGGTCTTTATCTTTTCCAACCTCGCAGCATTTATAAACTACAGTGCAACCTTTGCCGTGGGGTATTTGCTGAGTCTTTATCTTCAATACGTCAAAGGGCTTAATCCGCAGGATACCGGTATCATCATGGTTACTCAACCTATTACAATGGCTGTATTCTCGCCACTTGCAGGAAGATTGTCCGATAAGATAGAACCGCAGATTGTTGCTTCCATTGGAATGGGATTGACTGTTGTAAGCCTTATCTTATTCATCTTTCTCGGTTATAATACTTCCGTGATATACATTATTGCTGCTTTGATCGTGATCGGAATTGGCCTTGCCCTGTTTTCTTCTCCCAACAATAACGCCATCATGGGCTCTGTTGACCGAAAATATTACGGTGTGGCATCGGCTTCTATAGGAACCATGAGACTTACAGGGCAAACCATCAGCATGGGCATTGCAACGCTTGTATTTGCAATCAACATTGGAAAAGTAAAGATTTCCCCTGAATATTATCCTCAGTTCTTAGACAGCACACGTATAGCATTTATCATTTTTACCGTTTTATGCACGGCAGGGGTTTTCGCCTCCATGGCGAGAGGGAAGCTGAGGTAATTCTATCTTTTATAAAACGGAAACTTTACAACCTTTGCCTTCAGCGCTTTGTCGCGTACTTTTATATAAATCTCACTTCCTTCGGCGGCAAATGGAGTTTTTACATAGCCCATACCTATTGGTATTTGCAGCGACGGAGCCATGGAACCGGAAGTAACATTTCCGATCAGGCTTCCTTCTTTATCAACAATTTCATAGTCGTGGCGGGCAATTCCTTTATCCGTAAGTTCAAAACCGATAAGTTTTCTGCCTACACCTTCCTGCTTTTGCTTAAGTAATGCTTGTTTGTTAATAAAGTCCTTGCTGTCAGTAAACTTTGTAATCCAGCCTAAACCGGCTTCAATAGGCGAAGTTGTATCGTTAATGTCATTTCCATATAAGCAGAAACCCATTTCAAGTCTTAATGTATCCCTTGCTCCCAGTCCTATTGGTTTAATACCATATTCTTTACCTGCTTCAAACACAGCATCCCATATCTTTCCTGCGTATTCGTTGGCAAAATACACTTCACACCCGCCGGAGCCAGTGTAGCCTGTGGTTGAGAAGATCACATTTTTTACGCCTGCAAACTCAAGTTTTTTAAAAGTGTAATATTCCATGTCGGTAACAGAAGTGTTTGTTAGCTTCTGCATGGCTTTTAGCGCCAAGGGACCCTGTATTGCAAGCTGCGATATTTCATCAGAAGCATTATAAAGTTCCGCTCCTATTTGATTTTGTTTATTGCACCATTCCCAATCTTTATCAATATTGGCAGCGTTTACAACAAGCAAATAAGTTTCAGCATTGATGCGGTAAACCAAAAGGTCGTCAACAATTCCGCCTTTGTCGTTAGGAAAGCATGAGTATTGAACCTTACCATCCACTAATTTGGAAGCATCGTTCGAAGTTACCCACTGCACAAAATCAAGAGCTTTCGGTCCTTTTACCCAAAATTCGCCCATGTGGGAAACATCAAAAACGCCCACCCCTTTTCTCACTGTTCTATGTTCTGCGATCACGCCTTCGTACTGAACGGGCATGTTGTAACCGGCAAACGGGACTATTTTTGCACCCATCGCCTTATGCATTTTTAAAAAAGCTGTATTCTTCATTTTATCTTGTTTTAAGTTTTAGTTTGACATATTGTAACTAATCAGTATGGTTAAATATTTAATTAACTTAAGATGATTTTATTAAAGTATTGTTTTCTCGCAGATTTTATTCGCGTATTTTTAAATTCTAATGGTGCTCATGAGTGCTACGCAGTTCGCAAATTTTTCCACAGATATACGCAGAAACAATTTTTTACTATTTGTTACTTTTCGCGATTATCAGCGATTTTTATCTGCGTTCATCAGCGAGATTTTTTTTTAAACAGCACTGATTAGTTACAACATGTTTTTGATAAAAACAAAAGTATAAAATTCCAAACAATGCAAGCTTAATTTTCTGCCATTTAGGCTAAATCTTTTTTTGAGGTGCTGGAATAAACATAAAGATTCCTCGCTTTGCTCGGAATGACAATTTATTTATGTTAATTTAGGGAGGGGGAAGCGTGCCGACGTAAGTCGGCACGCTTCCCCCTCCACTTCAAAAAAAAGAAAAAACTGTCATTCCGAATGGAGCAAAGCGAAATGAGGAATCTTAAGTTAAATCAAGATCAAAAGAATAGTAATAAAATTTATTTTACGTAGCGCCTCAAAAAAGATTTTGCCTATAATTACAGCGTTTGATTAAAAAAAATCTTTTATCTTTGGAAATCAAAACCTATATTCATGCTGATAGATAAACGACAAAATACTCCACGCTGGATCATTTTCTTTATTGATCTGGTAATTTGCACTTTCTCCGTAATTCTTTCCTACCTCCTGCGGTTTAATTTTAGCATCCCCGAAAATGATCTGCAAAACCTGCCTAAAGCCATGATTGCAATTTTATCTGTGCGTATTCTCAGTTTTCTTATTGCAAAAACATACACCGGTATTGTCCGATATACCAGCACAAAAGATTCTGTCAGAATTTTTCTTGTTATTACTGCCGGAAGCGCACTGTTTTTTGTTTTTAATCTCATTTCATACAATTTTATCAATAACGCATTCATCATTCCTAATTCAATCGTTATTATTGATTATCTGTTCACTGTTTTTGTGATGAATGCTTTCAGAATAATGGTAAAAGTTGCATATCTTGAAATGCAAAACACTGCACGCGAAAAAAAGTATGTAATCATTTTCGGCGCCGGCGAATCCGGTATTATTACCAAGAGAGCGCTCGACCGCGATGCAGGTACAAAATACAAAGTCCTCGCATTTATTGATGATGACCCCAAAAAGGCCGGAAAAACACTGGAAGGCATAAGTATATACACACCCGATAAATTAGAAAAACTTCTGGAGAAAAACACCATTGCACAGCTTATCATTTCAATCCAGAATATCAGCCCTGCCAGGAAAAAAGGGATCAGTGAACTTTGCTTACAATATAATTCAAAAGTGTTTGTCGTTCCTCCCATAGAACGCTGGATAAATGGAGAACTCAGTTTTAAACAGATAAAAAAAATCAATATTGAAGATTTACTGGGACGCGATGTAATTAAACTTGATGAAAAAGAGATTTTAAAACAGCTAAGAAATAAAGTGATTCTTGTAACCGGCGCTGCAGGCTCAATTGGCAGCGAATTAGTAAGACAGATTACACAATATTCTCCTAAAAAAATTGTTTTGCTGGATCAGGCTGAAACACCGCTTTTTCACTTGGATATTGAGATGACCGAAAAATTTCGTTTTACTGATTTTGAAGTTGTAATAGGCGATATTCGCAATAAGGAACGTATGGAACGAACTTTCGATTTTTTCAAACCAGATATCGTTTATCATGCAGCTGCATACAAGCATGTGCCACTGATGGAAAACAATCCTTCAGAATCTGTGCTTACGAATGTGGAAGGGACAAAAATTATTGCAGATATTTCTGTTAATTCCGGCGTTGAGAAATTTGTAATGATCTCTACCGATAAAGCAGTCAGGCCAAGCAGTGTGATGGGTGCTTCCAAAAGAATTGCAGAAATATATGTACAATCGCTGAATAAACTCAATAAAACAAAATTCGTAACTACCCGTTTTGGAAATGTTCTTGGTTCCAGCGGTTCTGTTATTCCTTTGTTTAAAGAACAAATCGAAAAAGGCGGACCTATTACCATCACCGATCCCAATGTTACGCGATATTTCATGACCATTCCAGAAGCCTGCAGATTAGTGCTGGAAGCAGGTGCAATGGGAAAAGGCGGCGAAATATTTATGTTTGATATGGGCAAATCTGTGAAGATTGTTGACCTTGCTAAAAAGATGATACAGTTGTCAGGGCTGACTTTAGGAAAGGACATACAGATAAAATATATCGGGCTAAGACCAGGTGAAAAACTATACGAAGAGCTTTTGAATGACAAAGAGAATAGCTTACCAACACACCATCCGCAGATCATGATTGCCAAAGTGCAGGAATCGGATATGGAAAGCACCTCGAAGGATATTGATGACTTGATCCATCTGTTCAATACACAGAGCAATATGGATATTGTAAAAAAAATGAAGCAGATGGTGCCGGAATATATCAGCAACAATTCCGTATTTGAAGAATTAGATAATGCTAATTTTTAAAATCCCAAATTTCAAGTCCCAAATTCCAAGGGAACTTGTAGAATAGGGCTTGGTTCTCGAAACTTGGGGTTTGGGGCTTTTAAAGAATGTACAAATTTACCCCGTGCAAAGTATAAATAACAGGTTTACTATGTTCTGTTTTATGCTACCGCTTTTTTAACAAGCTCTGCAGCATCCTGCAATTGAATGGCGGAAAATACCTTTAAACCGGATTTATCAATTATTTTTTTAGCTTCTTCGGCATTTGTCCCTTGCAAACGAACTATGATAGGCACTTTAATAGCTCCGATATTTTTATATGCATCCACAATTCCATTTGCTACCCGGTCGCAACGAACAATACCGCCAAAAATATTAACAAGTATCGCTTTCACATTGGGATCTTTCAGGATAATTCGAAAAGCCTCTTCTACCCTTTTGGCATTAGCCGAACCGCCAACATCAAGGAAGTTAGCCGGTTCTCCACCCGAAAGTTTTATGATATCCATTGTTGCCATGGCAAGTCCTGCGCCATTGACCATGCAGCCTACGTTACCATTCAATTTTACAAAATTTAAACCGAAACTTCCGGCTTCAACTTCCATTGGATCTTCTTCATTTAAGTCGCGCATAATAGAAATATCCGGATGACGAAATAAAGCATTATTATCGATCACTACTTTTGCATCAGCAGCAAAAATCCTGTTGTCGCTTGCCTTGATCACAGGATTTATCTCAACAAGAGTAGCATCAATACCAATATATGCTTTGTAAAGAGAATTAACAAATGATATCATTTCCTTATTAGCGGCACCTTCAAGCCCCAGGTTGAATGCGATCTTCCTGCATTGAAAAGCTTGCAAACCTATTATAGGATCGATTTCTTCTTTAAAAATCAACTCGGGGGTTTCTGCGGCCACATCTTCAATGCTCATACCACCTTGCGGCGAATACACAATCATATTACGACCCGCCTGCCTGTTAAGCAGAATACTTATATAAAATTCTTTAGTTTCAGTTTCGCCTTTATAATAGACATTCTGTTCAACAAGAACTTTGCGTACTTTTTTTCCGGCAGGGCCTGTTTGAGGTGTAATCAACTGCATACCTAAAATGTTGGCAGCATAATTTTCCACTTCCGTCAGTGTCTTTGCAATCTTAACACCTCCACCCTTCCCCCTGCCGCCTGCATGAATCTGAGCTTTTACCGCCCATATCTCAAAACCGGTTTTGCTCTGTAAAACATGAGCTGCATCTACAGCCGCTTTTGGAGAATCAACAACAATTCCTTCGGGAACTGCAACTCCAAATTTTTTTAGTAAGGATTTCCCCTGGTATTCATGTAAGTTCATGGCAAATAAAATTTCATCCAATAATACGAAAGGAAACAAAAGTAAAATAAAATTTTCTCAATATGCATTATTAAGTAGTTTTTTGCTACTTCTGTTTTTTAAGTTCAATGATAGTAATCTCAGGTGTCATGCCTATTCTTCCGGGAAACCCGATATACCCGAATCCCCTGTTCACATAAAGATACTGATATCCTTCATTGTATAAACCTGCCCAGTGCGGATACATCCACATAAGCGGGCACCAGAAAATACCACAGCAATTAATGCCAAACTGCATGGCGTGTGTATGGCCTGACAGGGTAAGGTCTGCATTATTTCTGCCTGCCACTTCCGCATCCCAATGACTAGGGTCGTGTGTAAGCAATAATTTAAAAGAAACATTTTCCACACCCTTCATCGCTTTCTTAAGGTTGCCGTATTTCCTGAAAGGTGGCTTTCCCCAATTATTCACGCCAATTATTGCAATTGAATCGTTATTCTTTTTTACAATAATATTTTCGTTCAACAGCAATTTGAATCCTGCTTCTTCTTCAGCATTTTTA
>JBBAAT010000059.1:0-11588 GCA_041658145.1 Bacteroidales bacterium
TGCGCCAGATACAAAAAAGAGGCAGAGATTACGAAAATTCCATCCGTTTAGATTACCTGAAACGTCTTAACGAACGTTACGAGGCATGGATATCCACTTATAGTACAGGCAAATTACTGATTGTGGATGTGGACGATATCAATTTCTCAGAGAATCCTGAAGATCTTGGTATGATCATCGAAAAAGTGAATGCTAATATTCACGGGTTATTTTAAGGACAACTCTAAAAACTGAAAATTAGTTTTTAGAGGTGCCCTTAATAAGGTTTTAAACAAAAGCCTGTTAGCAAATACCTTACATTAAATTCCTGTCAGGTTTTATTATTGAATAATTTTATCATCCTGAAAAATTATGAAAACCTTAAGGATACTTGTATATATTATCAGAAACAAATACATCATTGCTTCGGTGGTGTTCTTTACTTGGTTGTTTGTGTTTGATAAAAGCAATCTTCTTTCGCAAATCGATCTGGCACGCAAGCTTCATCAATTGAAAGATGATAAAAAATATTACATGGAGCAAATCAGGAAGGATAAGATTGAGACCAATGAACTTCTTACAAATCCTGAAAATCTTGAAAAATTTGCCCGCGAAAGATACCTTATGAAAAAAGACAGTGAAGATATTTTTCTTATCGTAAGACAAGATTCTGTACAGCAGAAATCAAAATAAATTTATAGAAATAAATCTATCCTTATTTGTTTATAATGTCCTTTTTGCATGGTAACGCATTTTGCGATACCTGATTTTCAAAGATTTTATTCCATTTCAATTTTATCAATCTTCTTCATTATTCGGTCGGTTTCGGTTAAGGCAACAATTATTTTTTGATAGTGTGAAATATCATCGAATGTTAATGTTCTCCCTTTCCTGTCTTTTAGCCACTTTTGGGCAGGTTGATAACCGCCAATGTAAAACTCCCACGCAACTTCGGGGACGTTTGAGAAATACTGAGTTTCGTTTATAAAGACCTCCCCAACCCCTCCAAAGGAGGGACTTTCGGCCTCTTCCAAAGATTGTTCTTTCAAAATGGATGTAATAGATTTTAAGACGAAATCAATATCATTTAAAACCTGTTCATTTGTGAAACGGACTACTCTATACCCCAGATTGTTCAACTCTGCGGTGCGACCTTCATCATACTCTTTCTGAAATTTATGTATTCCCCCGTCAACTTCAATGATTAGTTTGTATTGCAGACAAACAAAATCGGGAATGAAACGGTCAATAATATGTTGTCTTCTAAATTTTGCGCCGAGTTGTTTTGTTTTTAAATGCTTCCATAATAATTTTTCAGCATCAGTCATTTCAGCTTTTAATCGTTCTCTTTCCTCTTTTATTCCTTTATAAAATGCTGCGTTTGCTGTTTGCCATCCAAAATCATTTACCATGTTCTCGTTTTCTTCAACAGCGCTGGCCGGTTCTCCCCCTTTGGGGGAGTAAGTGGGGGTCTGTGAGGGGGAAATAACAAACTTTATTTTCTCTACAACATTGTTTCCGTCTATTGGATATTGTGTTATATATTTTTCAACGATTGGGCTTTCCAATAAATGAATCTCTCGTAACTCTCCACCTAATTTTACTAATTGCCAAAATGTTTTCGCATCCCTTGGGTAAGGCACTCTTGGAAAATCTATTTTTAAAAATTCTTTGTATTTCTCTCTGTACGTTGGACTGTGTAAAACTGCGTATATGTAATCTAAAATATCAATGGGTGCAATTAAGGTTATGCCTGTATCTCTATAGCTAAAATTTATAGAACTATCATTCGGATCGTACATATAACGAATACTTCTCGCAATTTTTAATGCAATTTCTTTATTTAGGTTGGGCGTTCTGACCCCCCCTAAATCCCCTCCAATGGAGGGGACTTCAGAATCGGTTTGTTCAGTGAATTGGCTTTTAGCCTCCCCTTTGGGGAGGTTTGGTGGGGCTGTTTGCTCTGTGTTTTGTTGCCCGGTGGTTTCGGGATAAAGATAAAGGGGGAAAACATAGGTTGTCTCTTTTGTTTGTAAACTTACTGTACAAACTTCAGATAATACTTTAGATACTAGAATGTGTTGAAAATCAAATGTGCTTTGCTGTCTACAACTTAATAATGCAAGGTTATCTTTCAACATATGTTGCATTACTTTTTGAGCTGGACGGCTAACTATTTGGGGGTCATAATATATATATCTTATATCAAAAGGACGATATAAAATAGGCTTGATATATTCGGAATTAAATTTCTTTGCTTTTATTCTCTCCGTAATTTTAAAACTTCCAGAATCAATAACACGATACTCATCAATAAATAATTGTGGAATATCCACGCCAAGTAGTATTTTAAATCTATTCTCAATATTTAATTTTCTTTCATCAATAAACAAAGAATCTCTATCAGTTTTAACTCCATTATTTACATTCACAAACAATTCAGTAATAGAAAACCAACTATCATATTTTAAATCGTTTATTTTTTTTGGTACAAAAAAGAAATAAGGTTCTTTATATTCTAATTTATTCCATTTTATTTCCTTCAAATTATTTTCAAAAAGATTATTGTATTTCTCTACTCTCGTCCCAAACAAATCAAAATGCATTACGTCTGCTAATTCCCCCTTTTTCTTTTTGTTATTTTTTACAAATAGATTTATACTTACTCCTTGTTGAATGTCAAAAACATTTTCATCTTTACTGCCATCAAGACATACTTCATTTTTTTTAGTACTTCCGTGTAAATCGAGAATGTAAATTTTATCGAATGTTTCGAGTAAATGTTTACGCATGCGGCGATGTGTAATGCCATCAATAAAACTGTTGTTTGAGATATAAGCCAAAATACCTTCACCATTCTTATCAATTAAATATTGACCGTAACGAATAAACTTAATGTAATCATCATCAAGATTTATTTTCTTTTCATTCAAGTCTTTTTTGTAATCGGCTATCAGGTTTTGAATCCATTCTCCTTTATTACTGCTGCTTACACTATACGGCGGATTTCCCAACACAACCATAACAGGAGTATCGCGCTTCACATAATTTGCTTCGTTAGCTTCGGAGCTTAGCCAGTTAGCAAAAAGAGTTCCTGTATCGGGGTGGTGTTCTTCTAACGAATTGGTAAGATAAATTTTAAAGCGTTGGTCTTTTTGCGGTTTATAGCCGGTATTAGCAAGTAAAAGATCAAGTTTAAGATGCGCCATTGCATAACTTGCCATTAATATTTCAAACCCGTTTAAGCGCGGTATTAAATGCTCGTCAACATACCTGCTCCAGATACCTTGCTGCCCTTCAAACTTTTTGTAAATGTGTTTTATTATTTCGGCAAGAAAGGTTCCTGTGCCGCAAGCAGGATCGAGTATCTGGACTTTATGTACTTCCTGTTCTACTTCTACTTCTTTTAATTTAGAGCGTTGGTCGGCTGTGGCTTTAGTTACAATCTTTTGCTTTATTTTTATTTTGCATGTATCAGCCAATCCTTGTGGTAAACCAAATTCTGTTTTTAAAATATCATCAACAGCGCGAACAATAAAATTCACAACAGGTTCGGGTGTGTACCAAACCCCGCGGGCTTTGCGAAGTTTGGGATCGTACTCACCCAGAAAGGTTTCGTAAAAATGAATAATCGGGTCATTTTGTTGCGTTGCTTTTCCAAAATTCTTTAGCAAAGCAGCAACATCAGTAGCCCTGAAAATATCAACCAATGCTTCTACAATCCATTTTAAACGGTCGTCCAGATCATAACCCGCAACATATTGAAATAGTTTTCTTAAAAAAGGATTTGATTTAGGAATCAGTTCAGCAGCTTCCTGCCGGCTGAATGTTTCAAGAGTGGGATCATGGAAACGTGCAGCAAACATTCCGTAAGCGATGGTTTGTGCGTATATGTCGGCAAATTCTTTTTGTGTAATATCATGTATCAGCACTTGTTTGAACGCCGTTAACTGGTCGCGAAGAGAATTATTCTCCGCTTCATGAGCTGTATTCTGTAAATCGGCATCATCATTTTTTAATGCATTCTCAATCACGGAAGCAAGCATCCTCGCTTTACCGGCCATCATTTTTGAAAGTTTCTCGGCAGATTTAATGGTTTGTCCTATATGAGCAGCAAAGTCCTTTATAAGATTTTGAAACTCTTCATATTTCTGCGGTATTCCTACGATTTTATTGTTTTCAATTCTGGCAATGGCAATTGATAAAACAAATTCACCATCGCGATACAACTGAAAATTTAGATAATCAGTAAAGATCAGATTTGAAAGGGAAGCGCGGTATCTGTCGAATTGTTCTTTATAATTTTTACTGTTAAGATCAGCGCCAATGTCTTTGGCTTCGATATATCCGACAGGAATATTTTTTTTGGTCAGGATATAATCAGGAGCGCCGCAATCAATATGTGTCGGTTCATTTGTGATCAAAACATCCGTTGCAATGCTCTCAAGCAGGTTTTGAAGGTCGCCACGGTAGCTGTGTTCGGTAGATATTCCGGTTTTGAAACGGGTATTTATTTTATCAATATAATCCTGAATTATCATTTAATTTTGTTTAAAATATTGACATTAAAAGTACATTTTTTTAGTTGTTATAATTTTACATTTGATATTTTACATCATAAATTTGACATATTACTATATAGGATCCACATCAATCAATACTCTCACTCCCGTGTGATCTTTATCCGCTTTGAAATTCTCAATGCGTTCTATAAGGGTTGATTTTGCTTTGGAAAGAGAAAATTCTTTCTCAATCTTGAACAGGATATTTTTAATATATTCGTTCCGTATCCTCGAAACAACAGGGTATTCAGGCCCGAGGATGCGCTGACTAAATGCTTTTCTTAAAATAATAGCAAGCTCTCTTGCCGACTTATTAAGCTTTTCCGCGTCTTTGTGTTTAACGGTAATCTGTATTAACTTATAAACAGGAGGATATTTATAAGTGATTCGCTCTGTAATCTGGCTTTCATACATTGCTTTGAAGTCATGATCTATCACATAACGGATAACTGCATGAGACGGATTATATGACTGAATAATAACTTTGCCTCTTTTATTTTTTCTGCCTGCCCGTCCGCTCACCTGCGCCATTAACTGGTAACTTCGCTCAAACGCCCTGAAATCAGGGAAGCTGATCATACCGTCAGCATTCATGATACCAACTACACTAACATTTTCAAAGTCTAATCCCTTTGTAACCATTTGTGTTCCAACAAGAATATCAATCTTGCGGTCTTCAAAATCGTTGATGATTTTTTGGTGTCCATATTTACTGCGGGTTGTGTCAAGATCCATACGGACTATTTTTGCATCCGGAAAGAAAACAGGAAGTTCTTCTTCTATTTTTTCCGTTCCAAATCCATGCATCAGGATTTTGTTGTTATTACAGGCAGGGCAGCGTTCAGGAATGTTAGTAGTATAGCCGCAGTAATGACAAATCAGTTGATTCGATTTTTTATGATACGTCAGTGTAACATCGCAATGTTTGCATTCAGGGATCCAATGGCAGATGTCGCATTCAAGTCGTACCGAAAAGCCGCGCCTGTTCTGGAAAAGAATAACCTGCTCTTTGTTTTTCAGAGCTTCTTCAATATTTTCGAGAAGGAAAGAAGTAAAATGCGATTTCATTCGTCGCTTGAGGCTTTCTTCTTTCACATCAGCAACGAACACTTCGGGTAACTTCACTCCGCCGAATCTTTTATTCAGTTCTGCTAATGCATACTTATTTGTCTTAGCGTTATAGTAACTTTCAAGCGATGGTGTAGCAGAACCAAGCAGCGTTTTTGCTCCGTGGAGTTTCGCAAGATAAATTGCCGAATCTCTAGCATTGTAGCGGGGTGCAGGATCATACTGCTTGTACGACGAATCGTGTTCTTCGTCAACAATAACAAGCCCGATATTGCTGAAAGGTAGAAATAATGCAGATCTTGCGCCAAGCACAACCTGGTATGTGCCCTCACTGCTCTTATTGTCAATGCTGTTCAGAAGTACTTTGTTCCAGATTTCTACCCTTTCAAAATTGTTGAATTTTGAGTGATAAACGCCAACTTTATTACCAAATGCTTTCCTGAGCCGGTTAATGATTTGTGTTGTTAATGCAATTTCAGGAAGAAGATATAGTACTTGTTTCCCTTGTTGTATCACTTCGTCAATAAGCTTGATATATATTTCCGTTTTCCCGCTCGACGTGATTCCGTGCAGTAAAACAATGTCTTTTTCTTTAAATCCCTTTTTTATTTCTTCGTAGGCTTTTATCTGACATTCGTTGAATTCAGCGCGACTCAAAACAGGGTTTTCATACTCTTCGAGTCTTGTAATTTCGGTAGTATATGTTTCACAGATCCCTTTTTTTACTATTGCGTTGAGTTGTGCAGCGGAAGTGTTAAGCTCTTTCAGCATTTCAGGACGGGATATTCTGACGGTTTTATTTTTTGACTGTATGGTTTTGCTGTACACATACATCAACACATCTAATTGCTTCGGGGCTTTTTTTTCAAGCAGATCAAATACTTCCTTAAGTAAAGTTTCATCATGATATTTTTCGGACAATCTCACATAAGTTTTAGTCTTCGGCTTATAGCGGCTGATAAGCTCTTCATCAAGCGCTACCACATTTTTTTCAATCATGTTCTTGATTAACGGGATCACTGTTCTTTGTTCGATAATCTTCGAAACGTCAGTAATAGTAAGAACTTTTTGCACATTTAACGCTTGAGCAACTGACAATTCTTTTTCATTCAAATTGGAAATATCTCCGTCAAACAAGGGATTCATTACAATCTTTGTCTCGCTTGTCAACTTAAGGGCAGAAGGAATCGCAGCATTCATAACCTCTCCCGGAGTGCATAAGTAATATGATGCCATCCATTCCCAGAAAATAAATTGCAGTTCGTTCACGAGCGGTTCATTTTCAAGAATGGAGAGAATATATTTTATATTGCTTACATCAGGTGGATTTTCATGAATTTTTCTGACAAGCGCAGTATAAACTTTCTTCTTGCCAAACTGCACAACAACTCTCTGCCCTGTTTGTATTTCATCATTCAAGTCGTAAGGAACCCTGTATGTGAAATATCCAGGTAAGGGTAGCGGAAGTAAAACATCTGCAAAGAGTGTAAGGCGTTCCATTAGGATATTAATTTTTGAAAGACAATGGTTGCCCCGTGGCTTCCATTACATTCCACCATAATTCACTTTCAAGATCAATTTTTCCCCTTTCGCCTATAGTGGCGGAAATCGGAAGATAAGTAAATGTATCGCTCCATATCCCGACAACAAATCCCGTTTTCCCGGCCATAGCGCCATGTACTCCATTCTGCGCAAGCTGGCTGCAAAACTTACTGTCGTTCGCAATGGCAGGAGCGCTGCGGATAATATAACTGGGATCGATGTATTTAATAGAAACAGGAATCTGTTGTTTTTTAAAATATGCAGCAATTCTTTCTTTCAGAAATATTCCGATATCATTTGGTTTAATATTGCCTGATGTGTCTTTTTCTATGCTCTTATCATTGAAAAGATGTTGACCGGCTCCTTCGGCAACAACAATCATTGCATGATGTTTTAATTCGATCCTTTTTTTCAAAACATTCAGAAAACCATTTTCTTCTTCCATTTCGAATTCGCCCATTTCAGGAACAAGGATAAAATTTACTTCCTGCATGGCAAGAGTTGCGTTTGCTGCAATGAAACCAGAATCCCTTCCCATCAGTTTTATGATCACTATCCCGTTATAATACCCTTTTGCTTCATTGTGTGCATCGGCAAGTATATCATGTGATTTAGAATATGCGGTTTCAAACCCAAACGATTTTTCAATGAATTTGATGTCATTATCAATGGTTTTTGGAATTCCTGCAACTGATATTTTCAGTCCTCGCCTGGTGATTTCTTCGTGTATCTGGTTTACCCCTTTAAGCGTTCCATCGCCACCAATACAGAAGAGAATATTAATATTCATTCTTTCCAATGTGTTCACCATTTCGCTTACATCCTGTTCACCGCGCGAAGAGCCAAGGATAGAGCCTCCATGCAAATGAATATCATCCACGTTTTCGGGATTCAATTCCATGTAAGGATGATTGTATGAAGATATCATTCCTTCATAGCCATATCGAAACCCGATAATTTTTTTTACACCGTAACGGTAAAACAATTCCATCACGATGCTTCGGATAACATTGTTCAGACCAGGACATAACCCTCCGCATGTAACAATAGCTGCTTTGGTTTTTGCAGGTTCAAAAAATATGAATTCACGTGGACCAGCTTTTTCAAAGGAAAGTGGCATGGTTCCTTCATCTCTGTGTTTTATGAAACATTCGAGCGATTTGTTATACAGCACGCGCTCGTCATCCTTTATGTAATTATAAATGCCATCGCCCATCTCATACCCAAGCTGAATAGGTGATTTCAATGTGCTTTTACCAAGTGTTTTTACTTCAAAATTCCAATCCATTTTTTATACAAATATTTTATTTTTGACTGCCTCCTGCCTCCTGCCTACTACCTACTACCTGAATAGTAACCAATTATTTATATTTATCTTTCTTACTTCCCGCATAAATGCTGAATTTCATAAAGCGGCATTCAAGCGGACCGTTGAATACTGGTATTTTTCTGGTTGGTTTCAAACCAATATATTTTAGCGCATTCGTATCCGAACTAATGATCCATGCTTCGTAGCCGCTACATTTCTTTTTTAAGGTATTACCAATATTTTTATAGAATTCAACAATATCGTCTTCTTGCAAACGCTCACCATACGGGGGATTAATAAGCATAACACCCCCGCCTTCAGGCGGATTAAAATCTTCAAAAGAAGCCACCTGCAGGCTGATCACTTTTTGCAGGTTTGCTGCTATCATATTGCCTCTTGTGTTTCGTATTGCCCTTGCTGAAATATCTGATCCTGAAATATAACAATTGATGAGCTTTTGTTTTTCTGTTGCTTGTCTCTTTACTTTTTGCCAAAGCTCGGCATCATAATCTTTCCAGTTCATGAAAGAAAATGATTTTTTAAAAATACCGGGAGGAATATTCTGTGCTATTAAAGCTGCTTCGATGAGGATTGTTCCTGAACCGCACATTGGATCTGCAAAATTTGTTTGTCCGTTCCATCCGCTCAGCATGATAAGCCCTGCCGCCAACACTTCGCTAAGTGGCGCCAGTCCCACGGCTACTCTGTATCCGCGCTTATGAAGCGACTCGCCGGAACTGTCAAACGACACATCGCATTGATCTTTATAAATATGAATATTTATCCTGATATCAGGATTTTCAATGTTTACAGTTGGCCTTGTTCCATTGATGCTGCGGAATCGGTCTGCAATAGCATCTTTCACCTTTTGCGACACAAAATGCGAATGTGTGAACGATGAATCATTCACTACGGAATCAATAGCAAAAGTATTATCAACAGAGAAAATACTTTCCCATTTAAAATCGTTAATGCCTTTGTATAATTGCTCATTTGTCTTGGCAGGGAAGGAGTACAGAGGTTTTAAAATTCGCAATGCTGTCCGGCACCATAAGTTTGCCTCGTACAAAAGTTTTTTATCCCCGCTGAAACTTACGGCTCGCTTAATAGTTTTAACATCCTGTGCGCCAAGCTGTGTAAGCTCTACGGCAAGTATTTCTTCCAAGCCCGCAATGGTTTTGGCTATAAGAGTTTGTGTTTGTTGTGATGAATTCAATGATATTGTTTTCTACAAAAGTAAGCTTTTATTTAGTCATTTATAGTCATTTACTTCGTGTCATTATACTTTGCACGGGGTAAATTATTACATTTGGTTTCAGGTAAAGGGTATAAGGGTATAGGGGTATAACCCGCTCTTCCTTATGCCTTTATACCTTATACCTCTATACTTTTTTGTATTCATGAAATGCGGAAATTTATCCCGTTTGCAGTATAATAATCATTGGTATTCCTTTATTGATAAAAACTTGTAGTGAATAGGTTTATTGAATATATCTCTGTGAACCTCTGTGAAAACCCTCTGTGAAGCTCTGTGTAACAAAAAATATAATTTTGTCAGACATTTGGAAATTTTGTAATTTTGTAAAAAAGTGATTTATGAAAACAGGTTCATATTCTATTGAAGTAAAAGGAAATAATCCCTTTGTAGTGCTCGACCTAAAAAGGTATCGGTTGTTGCTTGAACGTATAGAAGATATGAAAGACAGGCTGGCTATACGAGGACGGGCAAACGATGAAGACATCCCATGGGAAGATACCGAAAAGAAGTTGATAAATAAATTCAACCTGAAGTGAAATACACCGTCAACGATAATATTATTACCATTTATATTTTTAAAATCGCTCATCGCAAAAAAGCATATTGTTAGTGAGTGCCTAAAGTTTAGAATGCCCGTAGTGTCTGAATTTTTTTTAAAAAGTGCCTTGAGTTTAGAGTGCCTAAAGTGAAATTATTCTCGTCAATGTTTTTAAACTTTAACCTGATTAATTCACAAATTGGACTAAAGTCCTTATGTAGAGAGTTTTTGCATTGCCCCGACCTTAAGGTCGGGGCAATTGAAACCACCGATATTGCTGGGCTTTAGCCCAAAATTAAAAGTTTGTGAATTAATCAAGTTAAGTACTTCAAACCTGCCTGTCCGGTAGGCATGTAACAAAAAATACCAAGTCTTACATAAGAAAAATAAAAAAACCTCCTGTGCATCACAGAAGGTTTAAAATCACATATAATTCTGTTTATTCAGTGAATTTCATTTTGCGGGTTTTGTTTTCATCGCTTCGCAACATGATTTTCTTTGCATTGAAGTTGTATTTGATGTGCCAGCCATTTTGCAACCGGAAGAATTAGCGCATGATGTACCGGAATGAGTGCATTTCCCCGTACATTTTGACTTATCACATTTTGACTTATCGCATTTTGATTTGTCACATTTTGATTTGTCGCAGGTACTTATTGTTCCTGACTTGCAGCAGGTTTTTGTGGCAGAACTGTTGTCTTTTGTTACAACTGTTGTAACAGTTGTGTTAGAGGTTTGTGCTTTTACACATACAGTAGATCCTAAAAAGATCAGTGTCATTGAAACCAGCATTACTGCTAAAAATAGTTTTTTCATGTTTTTCATGGTTTTTTTGTTATACATTTATTTTTTCTTGGACAAAAGTAGTCCATGAAAATAACATACATTGTTAATGGCTCGTTAATTTCTGTTAATGATATGTTAATTTATTTACTGCACGATTTTTTTGACTAACTTTGATATGAAATTTTGAGATGGATATTATGTCTGATGAATAAAAAAACAATAGTATTTATAATTATTATTACAAGCATATCTCTCGCTGGGATAATGATGACGCAGCTTTTTTGGGTTAAAAACGCTCTTGCTTTGCGTAAAGAACAATTTAACCATAGGGTAAGTATTGCATTGAAAAGTGTTGTTAATCAACTTTCGGAATATAAACGCGATACCAACCAGGTGTTGTCAATGAGCGGTTGCAAACCAGGATGTAGCATGATAGAAGGAAATATTGTTTCATTCATTAATCCTGTTTATCTTGATTCTGTTGTCAGGGATGAGTTTTCCAATATGAACATACAGTTAGATTATGAATACGGCATCTTCAGAATA
>JBBAAT010000060.1:0-11584 GCA_041658145.1 Bacteroidales bacterium
CAAAATACAAACACGAACAAACAAGTTGTAAATATTGATAATTCGATCAATAAAAATTATTATACAAATAATAATAGTGTAAATAAAAATTCCGGGCAGCGAAATGAGAAATTTCAGAAAACCAAGAATCCTGTTGAATTAAAAGATTTTCAATATGCAACGAAGTTGACTTCAAAACAGATCCCTGAAAATTCATTGGAAAAACAAACGGCACTGTCCAAAATTACCGTTTATGGGGATTCTTATGCAATGATGCAAGAAAAAAGAAGACAAGCCGAAGAAGAAAGAGAAATACAGAACGATGATGATAAATTTCTTTCTTTAAAGGATTTAGTCTTATTTAAATTTAAGAAATCAATTGCTCCTGACGATAAAAAAGATAAAATCCAACCTGGAGAAAAGCTTACCGTATGGGATTTGGCTGAAGCCGGAGCAAATAAAATAAACAATCTTGCCGGCGCTGATCTGAAAATAGAAAAGAAAGACAACGAATTTGCTTTTGCCATTGGTAATGTTTTTGAAATTTCCAGAAGTTCAGGTAAATAATACCCTTCTGTCATTCTTTTCTATATCCAACCTTATTTTTTAAAAAAAATATTATTACCTGTAACAAATTATAAAGGCTGTTCGTCTTACGATTGAAAAACAGCTGTAATAAACAAAAATAATTAACAACCTTTAAAACTTAAAATCATGAAAACAAAAGTTAAAATAAAAAAAATCGTCCTAATGGCAGGGATATTATTACTTGCAGGACTTAATGCATTAAATGCTCAAACTACCGAAAACAAAAAGGTTTTACCTGAATTTACCGGAATTGTTGTAAAAACTCCAATTAGGGTTAACTTAATACAAAGAACCGAATGTTCTGTTAGTGTTGAAAAAGGGAATATTGAAGATATATTAAAATATCAAGTTAAAGATAATATTCTGTATATTGAAAAGGGAACAATTGACGATATTACAATAACTTTTAGTAAAATAAATAAAATAGATCTATCGCGGGCTTGCAAGTTAAAAAGCTTAAATCAAATTAATGCAGAAAAACTTGACATTTATATGAATGGATCTTCTGAAATGGATATAGATATTAATGTAAAAAGTTTAAATAGTTATATAGATGGACCATGTACTGCAAAATATAAAGGTGTAGCAAAAGCACATTCAATTGAAGCAGGTGGGGCAGAAGTAAACGCCTTTGATCTGATAACAGATTCATCAAAAGTACAAATTAACAGAACAGGAAATGTAAATGTAAATGTAAAACAATATTTAAAAGGGATAATCTATGGGGACGGAGAACTTACATATTTAAACGAGCCTGCTTTTAAGGATATAAAAGTAGATAGTGAAGGTTCATATGGGTTAAAAGGTGCTGATAAAATAAAAATAAAAGGTACATCAGATACAACCAGATTTAAAATAGGAGATTACAAAGTACTCTTGATAAAAGATACTGTTGGTGGAGAAAAAAGAGACACAACCAAAGACAAGGATAAGAATAAGGATAAGGTTAAAATTTACTGGGCTGGATTCGGCATGGGAGTGAACGGCTACTTGAATGCAAATAACGAAACGAAGGTGCTTACAGGGTATGATTTCCTGGAACTCAACTATCCGAAATCCATTAATGTTTCGTTAAACTTCTGGGAAGAAAATATACCAATCTGGAAAAAACATATTAATATCGTTACAGGGATGGGTGTAGATATCAGCAATTACAGGTTTGCAAGCAAGAACTATTCACTGTTACCTGATTCAAACTACATTTCAGCAGATTATGATTCAACAGGATCAATTAAGAAAAACAAACTTGCTGTTACTTATCTGAATATGCCATTATTATTGCAATTAGACACTAAACCTTTCGGAAAGAAAAAAAGGACGCTTCACATTTCGGGTGGTATTGTCGGAGGAGTGAGGTTATGGTCGCACGTAAAAGACGTAGCTGAAATAAGTGGAACAGATCATAAGTCAAAAATAAAAGATGATTTTAATCTGAATCCTTTCCGCTACAGTGCTATGGTACGCCTTGGTTACGGCAAATGGGATGTGTATGCTTCATACTCACTAAATACACTGTTTAAGAAAAATGAAGGCCCTCAGTTGTATCCGTTTACTGTGGGGATTACATTATTAGGACTTTAATTTGCCTCATTACTAAATTCTTAATGCCATCCATTTTCGGGTGGCATTTTTTTTCATAATAGCTTTTGCATTTTATTTTTTTATATTTTTACACTCCGAAAAAATTAATAAAAACATTTATGTCAGGTCACAATAAATGGTCAACGATAAAGAGAAAGAAAGGCGCAATAGACGCTAAGCGATCGAAAGCATTTTCAAAAATAATTAAAGAAATGACGGTTGCTGTAAAAGAAGGCGGTCCCGACCCCGACAGCAATCCCCGCTTGCGCTTAGCTATTTCAAATGCCAAAGGTGTTAATATGCCTAAGGAAAATATATCGAGGGCTATCAGTAAAGCATCTGATAAAGATGCGGCGGCGCTGAGCGAGGTAACTTATGAAGGTTATGTACCTGGCGGTGTGGCATTGTTCATTGAAGCTACTACCGACAACATACAACGCACCGTTTCCAATGTGCGTTCAATTTTTAATAAGTACAACGGAAGCCTTGGCACTAACGGTTCTCTCGCTTTTATTTTCGACCGCAAAGGAATTTTTACTGTTCCGCAGGGCAACCTGGTGGAGGATGATTTTGTAATGGAGATAATTGATGCAGGCGCCGAAGATGTGGTTCTGGAAGATGGATTTTTCACCATTACCACGGCTATGGAAGATTTCGGAACGATGATGAAAAAGCTTGAAAAAAATAAAATTGAACCCGAAAACGCCGAACTTCAGCGCATTCCTAAGACCACTACAAAACTTGATAAAGAAACTGCTCAGAAAATTTTACGTATTGTTGAAATGTTCGAAGAAGACGATGATGTTACCAATGTGTTTCACAATCTAGAGCTCACTGATGAGTTGATGGCTGAAATGAGCATGTAATTATGCGCCTATCATCAGTCGCCTGAAGGCAACAATTTTAAGTTCTTTATCAGTTTCCGTCAGGTATTGACCAACGGTTTTTTTGGTATCTCTAACAAAATCCTGATTAAGAAGAGTATTTTCCTTGTAAAATTTATTCAGCTTACCTAAAGCAATTCTTTCAAGCAGTTCTTCCGGTTTGCCTTCTTGTTTTGCCTGTTCCTTACCAATTTCTATCTCTCTTTCCACAATTTTCGGATCCACATTGTCCTTATCTATTGCAACCGGATTCATTGCGGCAATCTGCATGGCGATTTCTTTGCCCACATTATCAAGGTTTTTCGCATCATACATGTTGAATCCTATAATCGTTGCAAGTCTGCTGCCCGGATGTATATACGCAAATGTCCTGGCAGTTTCTATAACTTCATAACGGGATACTTCCATTTTTTCGCTAACCTTTCCGATCAGGTCGGTGAGGTTTTCTGCTACTGTTCTGCCATTCAGATTGGCTGTCCTTAATTCTTCAATTGTACCAGGAGTATTTAGGATTGCATAATCTGCAACATCATTGGTAAATTTTATAAAATCCTGACTTTTTGCAACAAAGTCTGTTTCGCAACTTACCATAACAATAATAGCTTTTTTACCATCTGCCGATGTCTTTGCTATAACCATACCTTCGTTGGCAACTCTTTCAGCGCGACTGCTTGCTATTTTTTGACCTTTTTTTCTGAGATAATCAATTGCTATTTCAAAATCTCCATTTGATTCAACAAGCGCTTTCTTGCAATCCATCATACCTGCGCCTGTCATTTGCCTCAGCTTATTAACATCGGCTGCCGTAATATTAGCCATCTTATAGAAAATTATTGTTACTATTTACCCATTTGAATATAGTAGGCAGGAGGCAGCGGCAGGAGGCAGTTAATTTTTACGCAAACTGATCTTGACGACCTTCTGATTTGATCTGTCAGGGAATAAATTTCCTCTTTCGGAAATAATTTTGTAATTTCAAAAATTTCCATAGCCAAATGTATGCAAGTTGATACACTTTCAAATCTTTATATCCTTGTTCCATATTTTATTCTTGACTGCTTACTGCATCCTGCCGCTGCCTCCTGCATCCTACCTGAATAGTAGTGATTATTATTTAATTGGTTTCTTCTGAATCAAAGGCCTTCTGGTTGTAAGAGATCTGGGTGCTTTTACAACTGTTTTCTTTGACTTGTTTTTCTCTTCTTCAGCGTCTTCGGCAATTTTCAAAACTGTTTTCATTGCTACTTTTTTTACTTTTATTGCTTCCGTTTCATCATCATCTTCTTCTTCAATCTCTGCCAGTGCCTTTGATTTTATTCTTTCATTTTCCAATGCTTCTTCTTTTTCTTCCTCAGCCAGTTTGTCTTTGTCGTATTTCCTTTCAGCCAAACCATCTTCAATAGAATCTACCATTGCTTTAATGATCATGGAAATGGATTTTGCTGCATCATCGTTTGCAGGAATCGGGAAATCCACTTCGTTTGGATTTGAATTGGTATCAACAATTGCAAATGTTGGGATGTTTAATTTTTTAGCTTCGGCAACAGCAATATGTTCCTTATTGATATCAACAACGAAAATAGCCGAAGGTAATCTGGAAAGATCGGCAATACTTCCAAGGTTCTTTTCAAGTTTTGCCCTTTCACGGCTTATCTGGAGTTTTTCCTTTTTTGACAAATTATCAGAAGTGCCATCCGTAAACATTTTATCAATACTAGCCATTTTCTTTACAGCTTTGCGGATAGTTGCAAAATTTGTAAGCATTCCGCCAGGCCATCTTTCAGTAACATAAGGCATATTTACTGTTTTTACCTGTTCTGCCACAATGTCTTTAGCCTGTTTTTTTGTTGCAACAAAAAGAATTTTCTTTCCTGATTTGGCTATTTGCTTGATAGCAGAACCAGCTTCTTCAATTTTTGCTGCCGTTTTATTGAGATCGATGATATGAATCCCGTTCTTCTCCATAAAAATATAAGGAGCCATGTTGGGGTTCCATTTTCTCTTCAGGTGACCAAAATGAACACCCGCATCTAACAATTCACTATAACTTACTCTTGCCATGTTTTGTATATTTCCTGAATAATATTAACGTTTGCTAAACTGGAATTTCTTACGGGCTTTTTTCTGACCAGGTTTTTTACGTTCTACCATACGAGGATCGCGTCTCATTAAACCTGCTGCTTTCAAAAGAATTTTGTGTTCCGGATTTATTTTTACCAAAGCTCTGGCGATTGCCAGTTTCAAGGCTTCTGCCTGACCGGTAACTCCCCCACCATCGATATTTGCCAGAATATCATACTTGCCGATAGATTCAGTTTGTTTAAGGGGCTGATTGATTACATACTGCAATGTAGGTATAGAGAAGTATGTTTTATAATCTTTTTTATTCACAGTGATCTTACCGCTGCCTTCTTTCAGAAAAATACGAGCTACTGCATTTTTCCTTCTCCCCAGTGCATTAATAACTTCCATAAAATTATTTAATTGAGTTTATTTTTATTTCTTTTGGTTGCTGAGCGGCATGAGGATGTTCCTTTCCTGCATAAACATGCAGGTTTTTGAACAACACACTGCCAAGCCTGTTTTTTGGGAGCATCCCTTTAACAGCTTTTTCAACGATTTCTGTAGGTTTTTTTACAAGCAACTCTTTTGGAGAGGTAAAGCGCTGTCCGCCGGGATAACCGGTATGGCGAACATATTCTTTGTCGGTCATTTTATTGCCGGTCAGCCTGATCTTTTCTGCATTTATGACAATCACATTATCACCGCAATCAACATGAGGAGTAAAATTGGTTTTGTTTTTTCCTCTGATCAATTTGGCAACCACCGAAGCAAACCTTCCCAACACTTCGTTCTCGGCATCTATCAGAAGCCATTCTTTCGTAACAGTTTCCTTATTGGCGGAAATTGTTTTATAAGTTAACGTATCCATTGCTATTGTTTAATTTTATCAGCATCCGATTTCCCTTTCATAAAATGGGAGTGCAAAGGTATAAAAATTATTTATTTTAACAAATTAAAACGGTGCAAAACTAATTGAATTTTCGTTACCCGCAAAAATTGTTTTTACAAAATTCATTTATTATCAGCAAATTGGTCTTTTAAAACCTATATTTTAAAAAAATAAAGAGGCCGTCTCAAAAGTTATTATTTTTGAAGTTTCTTTTTCCTACTCTTTTTAATAAACCATCGAATAACGTAAAAAATGATTGCAGCAATTATCCATAAAGGCCAAAGGTATATGATACCTATCATGAACATCTGTAATCCTTTCCACCCTGCCTTGAATGCTTTTCCTATTGCATGGAAAAATCCGGATCCGGGTGCAGGCTGAAAATCTAGTTTTTCATAAAAATGGAGATTAATTGTACTATAGGAAACCTGGTCGGTCAGATATTTTAGCTTTCCCTCGCAAGATTCTATCTCTTCGCGGATCTGTCTCAATTTTTCTTCTACTTCAAGGATATCTTTGATTGTATTTGCTTTCTTTAATATTTCCGAATATCTTACTTCAACATCCCTTTTTGACTTGAGCCTTGCTTCGGTATCCATATAGTCGGCAGTTACGTCTTGTGCTGTAATCTTTTTACTATCTACATAAACTGACTGTTCAATTATCTTGTCCAAAAGATCGTCAAACCCTTCCGGTTTAATACGGATCGTCATATCATTTGCAATATTATAATTGCGATTCGCTTGGTTCTCAGCAGCAATGTATGCGCCGCTTTTCTGAACAATTGCAAGAATAGCTTTTCTGCTTTCTTTATAATCTTTAACCTGCATAGATATATCGGCAGTTTTAATGATTTTTGAAGGGATCTTTTGTTCTACTTGTTTGTTAACAGCTTTGATCTCAGTCTCTTTTGCTGTCTGATCCGATTGGTTTGATAAATTTTTTTCTTGTTCTGCAGTACGAACTAATTCCTCTTTTTGTCCAATAGCAGTCATTTCCTTTTTGCTTGTTTCAAAGTTTTGGTCTTTTGATTTTGATCCGCACCCTGACAATTGCATGCTTCCAGCAATGAAAGCAGAAATAATAATTGGCATTAAAAGTTGTTTTTTCATAATTTGTGGTTTGTGATTTAAAATTTAATGACAAAGATAGTATTATTTAATTTCTATTGCATCAATGAAATATGCATGCACATTCATCCCACAATATTTTAACCGGTACATCTTTGGAATTGGCGAATTGATGCACCTTGAAGCGATTGTAATTTTCTACAGAAAAATGTGGGGGAAATAATAAAACCAGTGTCGGAAAGTGTTAAAGAAAATTATAATGTTTTTGAATGGGGGTTTTTACATTCCATACACATTTCAGCCCCTGTTTAAAAGTTACAAAATCACCTGCTTTTATTGTATAATTGCCTTCGTTAGTTTCAACAATTACTTCACCATCCAAAATAAGACACTCTTCGTCACAATCATAATACCAATCAAATCGTGAAACTTCTTTTGTCCAGATGGGCCATGATTTTATTTTTCGACCCTCTATTTCACTGTCAGTGAGTTTTTTTACAATTACTTTAGCCATATTTTTATGATTTAATTTTAGTTCCGCATGTGCGGGACAAATTTACTATTTTTACTTTAGGGAACCTCTAAAAACTAATTTTCAGATGTTTTTTACCCCGTCCCTAAAGGGTGAAACATCTGAAAATCAGCCTCCCTTTTGGGTTAGGGGTAAAGCTGATTTTCAGTTTTTAGAGATGCCCTTTATATTTATATATTTTCATTCAGAGCCAAGAAAATACATAGAAAAAAATCGCCATTTAACCCCGCAAACCAACCTTCTGCTCCATCACAGTCAGGCGAAGAGCAATATTTCTAATATGAAATATTCGTTTTAATAAAAATTTTATCTTTGCAATTCTTAACTGAATTGAATACGTGTGAAAAAAATATGTATAATACTTAATTTTCTTATACTTTCGGGTATCGTGCATGCGCAAAAGACTGCTATCACAGGAAAAGTAATTGATGCAAAAACAAAGGAGCCATTAATAGGCGTGTTAGTTGTGGCAGATGATAAAGACGGCATAACAACTGACATTAATGGCAATTACTTACTTGAACTTTCTCCGGGAGAGCATAAAATTTGCTTCAAATTTATTGGTTATGCTACAGAAACTGAAAAAATAAATATTAAAGAAGGGGAGCTCCAGACTATAAATATCAGCTTTGTTCCGGCATCAAGCATGCTTAACGAAATGGTTGTTAGTGCAGGAAAATTTGAACAAAAGATGTCGGATGTTACCGTATCTATTGAAACAATCAAACCTACCATGATCGAAAACAACAATACCAATTCTATAGAAACGGTAATTGAAAAAGTTCCCGGTGTTACAATTATGGATAATCAGGCAAGTATCCGGGGTGGCAGTGGTTACAGTTATGGTGCAGGAAGCCGCGTGCTGCTTCTTGTTGACGATCTTCCAATGCTATCTGCTGATGCAGGTGATGTAAAATGGGATTTTGCCCCCGTAGAAAACATCGCGCAAATCGAAGTTATTAAGGGAGCATCTTCTGCATTATATGGTTCATCTGCCTTAAATGGTATTATAAATATCCGAACAGCATTTCCGGGCAATACTCCCCACACAAAGATCATTGTCAATAGTGGTCTATATAACAATCCTAAAAGAAAAGAAATTATTTGGTGGGGGGCTGCACAGCCTACATTTACTGGAACTCAATTTTTACATTCCAGAAAAATAGGGAACTTTGACCTTGCAGTCGGAGGAAATCTCTTTTCTGACGAAGGATACAGACAAAAAAACGATGAACAACGATACCGGTTTAACATCAACACACGTTACAGAGATAAAAAGATTAAAGGTCTTTCTTATGGTGTTAACACCAATATTATGAATGTTAAAGGTAATGAGTTTCTGTTATGGCGCGATGGCGATTCGGGGGTTTATATTCCATCCAAATCATTTTCTCAAGAAACGGACAACAGCCGGTTGAATATTGACCCATTTATTGTTTACCATAATGAAAACGGTAATCGTCATAGTCTCAAAGGCAGATATTTCCAGATCAACAACCGAAACAATACGGAACAACAGACCAAAAGCTACCTTTATTATGGCGAGTACCAGTATCAAAAGCATTTTAAAAAAGATCTTACAATTACAACAGGGCTTACAGGGATATATTCTAATGCTGTTTCCGATGTTTATGGGGAAAAAAATCATTATGCATCGAGTGTAGGGTTATTTGCTCAGTGTGATAAAAAAATTAAATTACTAACTCTTTCGCTTGGTTCAAGGTATGAAGTATTCAAAATGGATGAAGATGAGGATAATTCAAAACCTGTAATGCGGGCAGGGATGAACTACCAACTTGCAGAAGCTACCTTCATAAGAGGCTCATTCGGACAAGGATTCCGCTATCCTTCAATTGCGGAAAAATACACGACAACTTCTGCCGGGGCAATAAATATATTTCCAAATGATACATTGCGTCCGGAAACAGGGTGGAGCGCAGAAATAGGTTTCAAGCAGGGGTTCAGGGTCAGCAGTTGGTATGGATATCTTGATATTGCCGGCTACTGGACGCAATATCATGATATGATCGAATTTACTTTCGGGCAGCATTATCCCGATTCTCTGCATATCGATCCTAATAATCCTCCTACCATCGACCAATTTATTAATTATATGGGCTTCAAAGCATTCAATATTAGCAATGCTCAAATTAATGGTATCGACATTACCATTATGGGACAAGGAACATTCTTTGGTCTGCCTGCCACATTGCTTATGGGTTATACTTATACGAACCCCATTGACCTTGATCTCAATCGCGATTCTTTGAAATCAGAGGGAAGCAATGTACTGAAATATCGTTTTTACCATTCCGCAAAAGCAGATTTCGAAGTTACTTATAAAAAGATATCTGCAGGGATAAGTTTGGACTACCACAGCTTTATGATAAATATTGATAAAGCTTTTGAAGATACTTTGAAATGGCCAGACGGAATACATGCAATCATCGACCCAGCCACAGGAAAACCGGTGATGTTTTTACCCGGGTTAAAAGAATACAGGGATAAACATCATACAGGAGATGCTGTTTTCGATGCCCGATTATCATACCAGATTGCTGACAATTCAAGGGTATCTGTTATTTGTAAAAATATATTTAACAAGGAGTATATGATACGCCCTGGTGACGTACAGCCTCCCCGGAGTATAGCCTTGCAGTATGCTCTGAAATTTTGAGCATTTGATTAATACTGGTATTTAATTGCGTAAGTTTTCTATATTATTTGTTACTGCCAGAATCACCTGGGTGATAAGTTAAAAGGTTAGGCGGCTTGTCAGGTTGGTTGCTCAACCCAACAACCTTTGACCAGAACAGTGACAAACATTTTTTATATTATATATTATTTATGCAATCAGATACCAGGAAAAACATATTAATCTGTCCACTTGACTGGGGGCTGGGTCACGCTACACGATGCGTACCTTTAATCAGGAAATTTATTGCATCTGGCACAAACGTGATCATTGGCGCTGACAACCGACCGCTTGCTTTTTTAAAAAAGGAATTTCCTTCACTTCAATTTATCCGGTTTCAGGGATATGATATACGATACCCGGGAAAAGGCAGCATGGCAGTCAGGATGTTTTTTTCTTTCCCGCACATTTTGCGAAGGATACGGAAAGAACATAAATACCTGCAAAAAATAATCTCCGATTTTAATATTGATATTGTTGTTTCTGATAACAGGTACGGCCTCTGGAGTAACAAAACAAAATGTATATTTATAACCCACCAGCTTAAAATAAAGTGTCCTGGTTGGTTAAAATTATTTGAATACATTTTATTTCAGGTGAATAAATATTTCATTAATAAATATGATGAATGCTGGATTCCTGATTTCAAAGGAGAAATGACGTTTTCCGGTGATCTGTCAAAAAATTATAAATTGTTCACAAATGTTCATTTCATTGGATTGCTTTCACGTTTCAGCAACGCTTCATTAGAAGATTTTAAGTACGAACAGAAATATGATGCGCTTTTTATACTTTCGGGACCTGAACCACAGAGAACAATTTTTGAAAATATTATTCTTGACCAGGTAAAAGACAATACTTCTTTTAAAATTCTAATTGTCAGGGGAATTACAGAAGCAATTGAGTCGAAAAATATTTCTGAAAATGTCAGCATTATCAATCACCTTGAAACTTATGAACTTGTTAAAGCAATTTCAGAATCTGCTATTATTGTCTGCCGCCCCGGTTATTCAAGCATTATGGACATTGCCATCTTGGGGAAAAGAGCTGTTTTTGTCCCAACACCAGGGCAAACAGAACAAGAATACTTAGCTGTATATTATAAAAAAAAGAACTTGTTTTTTTCAGTAAATCAGAAGAAATTCAATTTACAGGAAGCCATGGATAAATCAAGGCTTTATAGTGGTTTAAAAATTAAAATCGATTATGAGAACCTCGATAAAAGAATTAATTTTCTGCTAAGTTGATTTTTTCGCAATTTTGCTTTTCAATTCATTA
Organism: Bacteroidales bacterium; assembly: GCA_041658145.1. Classification (GTDB taxonomy): domain Bacteria; phylum Bacteroidota; class Bacteroidia; order Bacteroidales; family CG2-30-32-10; genus JBBAAT01. Next base: position 11,561 of record JBBAAT010000060.1, read on the forward strand.
CTGTCCGAGAAAATAATTTATATT
>JBBAAT010000061.1:0-11532 GCA_041658145.1 Bacteroidales bacterium
AAAGGGCATAAACTCAGATTATTCATATATTTTAAAGGTCTGTAATCTGGTGAAAGAACGCGTGAATTTAGTAAGCGAACTATGGGCACAGTCATCTTTCTTTTTTGAAGCGCCAAAGATTTTTGATGAAAAAACAGTTAAAGATAAATGGAAGGAAAATTCTGCACAGTTTGTCGCTGAAGTAAAAGAAATAATTAACAATGCCTCCGGTTTCTCAGCGGCTCTGCTTAAAGAAAGCGTTTCGGAATATGTACGGCAAAAACAGCTTGGCATGGGACAGGTGATGAACGCTTTGCGCTTATGCATTGTAGGCGCATCCCTTGGCCCCGATCTGTTTGAAATTATCGGCCTGCTGGGCAAAGAAGAAGCGATCAGGAGAATTGATTTCGCTCTTCAAACTTTAAAAATGTGAAAATTTAAAACTTTTATTAGAATAATTTTTTTTATTTTTGTTTCAAATTAACTAAAACCAAATCATTATGAAAAAAAATTTCCTTTTAATTGCATTGTTCTTTGCCAGTATAGGGCTGAATGCCCAATATTGGTCGCAGCAAAACACCAATTTTTCTGGTACATCCGTAGGTGTTGATCAAGTTTCAATTGTTGACAGCAATATTGTTTGGATAAATGGATTTAATGGTTCTGGAGTAGGTCCAAGGATCAAGGTCTTTTCAAGAACACAGGATGGCGGTACTACATGGACAACCGGAACATATGCCGGGTTTGGTGCAACAGTGTACCCATACGTATTAACGGCTGCCAGCTACACAACGGCCTTCGCTGTTGCTATGGATACAGCATCATCAGCAGCTTCGTTCTGGCAGACAACCGATGGCGGCACCACATGGACAACCGTGGCTAGCGCCCTGAACGGAGCAAGTTCTTTCGCCGATGGCGTTAAGTTCTGGAACAGCACACAAGGTTTTTGCTACGGTGATCCCGTTAGCAGTGAATTTGAAATATATACTACCAACGATGGCGGTACCACATGGACAGCCGTTCCTGGTGCAAATATCCCGGATCCTTCGGCTTCTGACGAATACGGTTACAATGGTTTTGATTGTGCAGCCATTGTTCCCGGAGGAATAGGTGTCTTTTTAACAAACAAAGGTCGCGTATTTAAAACCATTGATTATGGCACAACATGGACAACTACAACAGACCCATATACAACTGCTGCAAGTGGCAAAATATATGCATCAAGCGCCAACTATATTATCTTGGCTAATTGGGCTACATCTACTTCAACTTCATATACATGGAAATATACTACAGATGGCGGTACTACATGGCAAACATTTTCACCATCCGGAACTTTTTATGATTATCAGATGTGTTATGTCCCTGGTTCGCCCAATATGTTTGTGTCTACATCACCTTATCAAGGAACATCTGGCGTTTCATATAGTTTTGACGGTGGCCTGAACTGGACTGATTATCTGGATACTTTACTGCAGCCTATGGGACCGAACATTCAGTGTCTTGGTGTTGGGTTTTATAATACGGGCATTGGATGGGTAGGAAATTATGATCAGAACGGATTAATAAATTCTATTTTAAAATACCATCCTGCTCCTGTAGGTATGGATGCAGGAGCGTTAACTATTTTGCAACCAAGCAGCCCAACCGTTATTGGTTCTGATGTGCAAGTTATAGTAAGAGTTAAAAATTTTGGTACAACCACTATTACTTCAATGGACATTGCATATCAGGTTGGTACTTCTTCTCCTGTTTCTGTTCCATGGATAGGCACCTTACTCCCTGATTCTACATTGGATTATACTTTTACAACAACTTATGTTTCTCCTGATTCCATATATAACCTTTGTGCTTATACAGTGGTAACAGGAGATATCTATCCTTCAAATGATGAAACCTGTAAATCAGTACAGGGAACTGTTGGCATTAAAGAGGGTTATATAGACGGATTAATATTAAATCAGAATTTTCCAAATCCGACAATTGGTTTTACTACAATTGGTTTCACTGTGCCCGATAATGGCGAAGTAGTATTATCTTTAATGAATTCAATTGGGAAAGTTGTTTACAGAGAATCTAAGAAAGTAGATGTTGGCAGTCACAAAATAACATTAAACACCAGCCACTTTACGGCAGGAGTTTATTTTTATGAATTTAAATTCAATGGTAGCAGGCTTTACAAGAAAATGATCATCAACTAACCAATAAATTTTCACTCCCTGCAAAAGAGGTAAGAAATTACCTCTTTTTTTTCAGGAACGAGTTAAGAAGAATTAATTATTTTAAAGTAATTATAAGCTTATGAAAACAGAAGTTGCTATAGGAATAGATGTGGGTGGAACAAACACTGATTTCGCTATTGTTGACAGGGATGGAAATTGTTTACTAATGGACAGTATACGAACCGATAGGCACAACGAAGTTGTGCAATTTTTAGATGAGCTTACCGAAAAGTTAAAATCTCAAATTCGTAAACTTGACAAGCAGTTTGAAGTAAAAGGCATTGGTGTGGGCGCACCGAATGGTAATTATTTTAAAGGCACTATTGAATTTGCTCCAAACCTGAAGTGGAAAGGTACGATTCATTTGGCTGATATGTTGGCAAAGCGAATGAATTTGCCCGTTGTTCTTACCAATGATGCCAATGCTGCAGCTATTGGTGAAATGATCTATGGTGCAGCAAAAGGCATGAAAGATTTCATTGTGATTACCCTGGGAACAGGCTTGGGCAGCGGTATAGTGGTAAATGGCGAATTACTTTATGGCCACGATGGCTTTGCCGGAGAACTGGGTCATACCATTGTTTATCCCGAAGGCCGTACATGCGGTTGTGGCAGAAAAGGCTGCCTCGAAACTTATGCTTCTGCAACCGGAATTGTCCGTACTATTGTTGAAATGCTTCAGCAATCCGGCGAACCAAGCATTTTAAGAAATATTGAAAAAGATAAACTTAACTCAAAAGAAATTTTTCTCGCAGCGCAAAAAGGAGATAAAATTGCCCTTGATGCATTTGAGTTTACAGGAAAGATACTTGGCATGAAACTATCCGATGCAGTTGCCTTTTCAAGCCCTGAAGCAATCATTCTTTTTGGCGGACTTGCTTTGGCAGGCGAATTAATATTTGTCCCTACCAAAAAATACATGGAATATTACATGCTGCCACTATTTCGTAACAAAGTAAAACTTCTTCCTTCGCTTGTGAATAATAAAAATGCTGCTGTTCTTGGAGCTGCAGCCCTTGTTTGGACACACATGAAAAACGGGTAATCATTCAAAAAGATCCTCATCTCTTAATAATAGAAGAATAGCAGATTGCGGCACCAGGAAATATTTTTCCCGGTCAAATTCAATTTCAATGGCATGTTTTTGCAGATATAAAGCAAAATCGCCTTCTTTTGCCTGGAGAGGGATATATTTAGTTTTTACTTTATCTTTCTTCCAGCTTTCTTCGTCTTCAACTGATGGAATTGGATAACCGGGTCCTGCTTTAATAATATAACCACTTTGGATTTCTTCTTTTTCTGTAACAGTAGGCGGAAGATACAATCCTGATTTAGTGCGGTCGTTCAGCGATTTTGGTTTTAACAGCACCCTGTCGCCTACTACAATAAGCTTATGGAGGTTGGTTGCAGAGATATCCATTGAATAAAAATATTATTATAAATCTATTTTTTATACTCGCGAAATTAATAATTTATTAAGTGTAAAAATATATAAACAAAAGGTTAACCATTATTTTTTTGTATGATTTTGATAAAAATACCAAGTTAATTATACCAGGTAAGATTAAATGTAAAATTTGTTGAAATATAAAAAACAACCGGAGTTAATTTCTATCCACGAAGTTTAATGTTTGGGCACTCGACCCGCGTCGAGCACGTCGGGGTGGTACTGAAATATTATTCTTAACTTTGTGCCCATTAAAATAATGGGGCGTTAGCTCAGTTGGTAGAGCGTTAGGTTCGCAATCTAGAGATCAGGGGTTCGACTCTCCTACGCTCCACGTAGATTATTAAGGGTTTCAAACATTCTGAAAAGAATGCTTTTTCTATTCATTAACGTTTTATTCTTTTTGATTAACTATTTATTCAACAGATTTTGTCTTAACTTCCTATAAGTTGAACAGTTTTATTAAAAGAGTTTGGTTCTTTTTTGTTAGCATTTTCATTCATCATCCTGAAAATAAACAAAATTTTAAAACAATCTTTGAAATTAATGTAGCAGGAAATAAATAATATCTTTGTATGCAGAAAGAACAAAAAACCATGAAAAAACCCTTACTTTTTATAGTATTTTTTTACTTTATCGCATTTTTAAATAATGCGTTGTATGCACAATGGACATGGCAAAACCCTTTACCACAGGGAAATGATTTAACTTCCGTTTACTTCACCGATGCGAATACTGGTTATGCAGTTGGTGATGTTGGTACTATACTCAAAACTACCAATGGTGGCACGGACTGGATAATACAAACAAGTGGCACTACTAATGATTTAACTTCCATTTACTTCACTGATGCCAATACTGGTTATGCAGTGGGTGGTAATTATAGTAGTAGTAGTTATATTATTCTAAAAACCACGAATAGCGGTACTAACTGGATAACACAAACAAGCGGTGCTAATTTTCGTTTAAATTCTGTTTGCTTTACCGATGCCAATACTGGTTATGCAGTGGGTGGTAATAGTAGTAGTTATATTATTCTAAAAACCACGAATGGCGGTACTAACTGGATAACACAAACAAGCGGTGCTGATTTTTGTTTAAATTCTGTTTACTTTACCGATGCCAATACTGGTTATGCAGTTGGTGGTAATAGTAGTAATAATATTATTCTAAAAACCACGAATGGCGGTACTAACTGGATAACACAAACAAGCGGTGATGGTTTTCGTTTAAATTCTGTTTACTTCACCGATGCCAATACTGGTTATGCGGTTGGTGGAGTTGGTACTATGCTCAAAACCACCAATGGTGGCACAGACTGGATAGTACAAACAAATGGCACTTATTATTCTTTAAATTCCGTTTACTTTACCGATGCGAATACTGGTTATGCCGTTGGGCAAGAGGAAATTTTTAAAACAACGAATGGCGGGACTAATTGGATAACACAAACAAGCGGTGCTGCTTATAATTTAACTTCTGTTTACTTCACCGATACCAGTACTGGTTATGCGGTTGGCGATTTTGGTGCTATACTCAAAACTACCAATGGCGGCACAGTCTGGATAACACAATCAACCGAAACTTATTATTGGATTAATTCCGTTTACTTCACCGATGCCAATACTGGTTATGCGGTTGGTGGTTGTAATGATGGTACTATTCTAAAAACAACAAATGGCGGTACTAACTGGACAGCACAAACAAGCGGAACAAGTGATGTTTTACGTTCAGTTTATTTTACCGATGCCAATACTGGTTATGCTACCGGCTATAGTGGAACAATTATAAAAACTACCAATGGCGGCACAAACTGGACAGTACAAACAAGCGGCACTACTAATGATTTAACTTCCGTTTACTTCACTGATGCCAATACTGGTTATGCAGTAGGCGATTGGACTATTCTTAAAACCACCAATGGCGGTACTAACTGGATAGTACAAACAAGTGGAACAACTTCTAATGTTTTACGTTCCGTTTACTTTACTGATGTCAATGCTGGTTATGCGGTTGGAGATACTCGGTTACTCAAAACTACTAATGGCGGCACGGACTGGATAGTACAAACAAGTGGCACTACTAAAATTTTAACTTCCGTTTACTTCACTGATGCTAATACTGGCTATGTAGTAGGTTTTGATGGTACTATTATCAAAACCACCAATGGCGGTACTAACTGGACAGCACAAACAAGTGGGACTTCCAATTTTTTATATTCCGTTTTCTTTACCGATGCCAATACTGGTTATGCAGTTGGTGAAGCTGGTACTATACTCAAAACTACTAATGGCGGCACGGACTGGATAGTACAAACAAGTGGCACTACTAAAATTTTAACTTCCGTTTACTTTACCGATGCGAATACTGGTTATGCAGTTGGTGATGCTGGTACTATTCTCAAAACTACTAATGGCGGTCAATCAGGTATAGATGATAATGATATTGTTCTAAAAAGTAATTTAACCAATTATCCAAATCCCTTTAGTAACAATACAACAATCAGTTATCAATTACTTAAAAAAAACAATGTAAAATTAATAGTATTTGATATTACAGGCAAAGAAATAAGAACCCTTATAAACCAATTACAACAGATAGGTGTATACAATATTAATTTTGATGCAGGCAATTTACAAAGCGGGATTTATTATTACAGATTGGTTGCCGGAAATATAGCAGAAACCGGTAAAATGATAATTATTAGTGAAAAATGAAACTGAATTAAAATACTGAAAACAATCTACTTCTGGTCTAAATATGGACTAAATCATAAAATAAAAAAACATAATTACGGTTTCCTTTAGTGGTGAGGAACGCTCCACAAAGATTATTAAGGGTTTCAAGCATTCTGAAAAGAATGCTTTTTCTATTCAAGTAACGTTTTATTCTTTTTGATGATAGTCAAAATAAATCATAATTATGTGGGTAACCTGATCGGTGTATCCAGATAAACAGTTGTTTATGATATCTGTCTATGAAAATTACTAGATTATAATTGAAGATTGATTCGAAATCGATTTACATAATCAACTTCAATAATAGAATATTGTATCAATTGCTTGGTTAGTGCGGATTTCAGCAAGATTATTTTCATAATTTACATCCTGTTTTTACGCCATTCAACATTCCTAAAATAACAAATCCCCTGATATTCAGGGGATTGGGGTGTTGTTTGTGTTGTCCTGTCAGGGGTCGAACCTGAACTCTTCTGATCCAGAATCAGACGTGTTGCCAGTTACACCACAGGACAATGAAGGCGCAAATATACAAAATCTATACTATGCACGGCATAAATTTGTACATTTTGTTTTAGGTATAAGGGAATAAGGTATAGGGTATAGGGTTAGGGTATAGGATATATTCTCCTATATACCTCTATACCTTATACCTCTTTACCTTTAATTTTTCAGCAGCTGTAAGTATCACCTCATAAGTTGCAGGTAAAGAGAAATCAGGCTCTATATCATGATTACCCACTGCCGATATTGCATCCTTTATCGCCAGCCACACCGAAAATGCCAGCATAAACGGAGGTTCGCCAACAGCCTTGCTTCTACGGATGTTTCCCTGATTAGGAACATTTTTTAATAACTCAACCCTGAAATCTTTCGGAATGTCATTTATTGTCGGTATCTTGTATGTATCGGGAGAATGTGTCAACTGGTTTCCGTTTTTGTCCCACTTTAATTCTTCTGTTGTGCACCAACCTACACCTTGAATAAATCCGCCTTCTATCTGTCCTTTATCAATTCCCTCGTTGATGGAATCGCCTACATCATGGACGATATCCGTTCTCAATAATGTATGCTGACCGGTGAGTGTATCAATCATCACTTCCGAAACAGCCATCCCGAAAGAATAGTAATAGAACGGATTTCCTTGTCCATTTTCCCTGTCGAAATAAATGCCGGGCGTTTTGTAAAAACCGGTAGAACTAAGGCTCACCCGCTTCAGATAGGCGGTTTTAATAATTTCGTCATAAGATATTTTCTTTCCGGGATTTTCTTTATTAAAAATGTAATTATTTTCAAAGACTATATTTTCTTTTAAGATTTTGTCAGCAGGATAAAGTCTTTCAAACTCATCCACCACCACTTCTACCAGCCTTGATTTTAAAATATCAATGGCATTCTTTACAGCCATTCCATTAATATCACTTCCGGAAGAAGCTGAAGTAGGAGAAGTGTTAGGTATTTTGGAAGTATTGGTAGCATTCACTTTTATTCTATCCGGAGTAATGCCAAGTTCAGCAGAAGCGATCTGCAATATTTTTGTATGCAATCCCTGTCCCATCTCTGTTCCACCATGGTTCACAAGCACAGAGCTATCGGTGTAAATATTTACTAAGGCCCCGGCCTGGTTGAGAAAAACAGTGGTGAATGAAATACCAAATTTAACAGGTGTAATCGCAAGACCTTTTTTGTAAAATTCGTTTTCTTTATTGAACTTTTCAATTTCTTTTCTGCGTTTAAAATATTCGGATGATTCTATCAGCTTATCATACATCATAAACAAGTGGTTGTTTTCAACCTTTTCTCCATAAGGAGTTACATTATTTTTTTCGTGCTGATAAAAATTGAGGTATCTTATCTCTGCCGCATCTTTCTTCAGAAATCTTGCAATCCTGTCTATCGCATTTTCAATAACCGCCATGCCCTGCGGTCCTCCGAAACCTCTGAAAGCCGTATTCGACGGGTGATTCGTCTTCCATGCTCTTCCTATGATCTGCACATCAGGAATAAAATAGGCATTGTCTGCATGCAACATGGACCTTTCCAGAATCGCCATTGACAGGTCGGTTGACGATCCTGCATCCGCATTCAGCTCCACTTTATAAACAAGTATTTTCCCTTTCTCATTAAAGCCAATTTCATATTTTGAAAGATAGCGGTGGCGTTTGCCCGTCATGATCTGATCATCATCACGGAACAGGTGAATTTTCACAGGGCGCTTTGTAGCGCCGGCAAGCAAGGCAGCCCATGCAGCCACATGATTTCCCTGGGTTTCCTTCCCCCCAAAACCGCCACCCATGCGTCTTACTTCCACCTCTACTTCGTTTTTGGGAACGCCTAATACTTCTGCAACAATAGCCTGTGTTTCTGAAGGATTCTGACTAGATGCATGTATCATTATTTCTTTCCCCTCGCCAGGAACAGCAAGCGCAGTCTGTGTTTCTAAGTACCAATGCTCCTGCCCTCCTGTCTGTAATTCTCCTTTTAAAACATGAGGTGAATTTTCCAATGCAGCATCTGCATTTCCTCTCTCAATCTTACGCTGAGGGGCAATGAGATTATTCTTCGCAATAGCAGTTTCGATGTCCAATATAGCTTCAAGCGGTTCGTATTCAATAATAATATTCTTTTCAGCATCAGCTAATGCTTCTTCATTCTCAGCAGCAATAAGCGCAAAAGCCTGTCCGATAAATGTAACTTCTTTTTCTGCAAGGCAGGGTTCATCATGTATCACGGGCCCCATTTGGTTTTCGCCGGGGATATCCTTTGATGTGAGAATTGCATGAACACCTTTTATTTTTAAAGATTTTGAAATATCAAGCTTTTTGATTTTTGCATGAGCATTTTTACTGAACACAACCTTTCCAAAGAGCAGCTGGTCATTCACAAGCATATCATTGATGTAAACGGATTCGCCGGTTACATGTTTTATTGCGCTGTCGTGATGAATCGTTTCATTCATAATAAATCCTCTTTACACTGTTAAATTCCGTAAGAGTTACCTGTAAAATCGCTCAATCCACTCAAATAAATATTGTTCTGAAAAATATACAAATTTATCCCGTTTTTAGTATAATTCTATAATATTAAAGAATAAATTTGGTTGTAACTAATCAGTAGGGTTAAATGCTTAATTAACAGTATGTTGATTTTATTCAAGTATTGTTTTCTCGCAGATTTTCGCAAATTTTTCCGCAGATATACGCAGAAACAATTTTTTACTATTCTCTACTTTCCGCGATTATCAGCGATTTTTATCTGTGTTCATCAGCGAGAAATATTTTTTAACAGCACTGATTAGTTACATTTGGTTTATTAACATTCCCTGGTGAAAATCTTTATCAGAACAAGGGAGCAAAAAGCAAATTTAAAAACTAATTTTAACGGCTATTTTTACATATAACATATTTTATGCTTAAGAAAACTCCAAAAGCCTCTAAAATCAAGAAGATTTTTGTTCTGGACACTTCTGTGATCCTATACAATCATAACTCGATCAATAGTTTTGATGATAACGATGTAGCCATCCCTATTACAGTGTTGGAAGAGCTTGATAATTTTAAAAAAGGCAATGATACCATTAATTTCGAAGCCCGCGAATTCATAAGGATAATTGACAAGCTTTCCTTTAATAATACTTTGCAGAATTGGGTTCCGCTTGAAGAAACACATGGTAAGTTTAAAGTGATAATGAACGAAAACGGCAGATCAGGGAAAATGGATGCTATAAAATTATTTGGTGAAAACAAACCTGATCATCGTATTCTGAATGCCGCTCTTACATTGTTGGAAGAAAATCCTGATAAAAAAATTATTCTTGTCAGCAAAGATGTGAACCTGCGGCTTAAAGCCAAATCTCTTAATATTACGGCGGAAGATTTCCAGTTCGGGAAAATTAAAAACCTTGATCAACTATACACGGGAAAAACCGTTATCAATAATATTGATCCCGAATTCGTGGATAAAATTTATCAGGAAGGTTCATGCAGTCCGGAAGAGATAGGCGTTTCCGATCCAATTCCGAATCATTATTTTATTCTGAAAAATGATAAAACATCTATTCTTACTTTTTTCAATGCTATTACGAATAGGATAGAACATATTGAAAAACGTTCTGCATATCGTATTACTCCCAGAAATGCGGAACAGGTGTTTGCATTACACGCCATTTTGAATCCGAATATTAAACTTGTAACACTTCAGGGTGTGGCGGGTACCGGGAAAACCCTTCTTGCCCTTGCCGGATCTCTTGAAATGAAAAGGGAGTACAAACAGATATATCTTGCGAGGCCTATTGTTCCATTGAGCAATAAGGATATTGGGTATTTGCCGGGAGACATAAAATCAAAGCTAAATCCATACATGGAGCCGCTGTGGGATAATTTGAAAATGATACAGAATCAGTTTAGCGAAAAAGATAAGGAATATAAAAATATCGGCGAATTATTGGAAAATGAAAAGCTTGTGATTACTCCGCTTGCATATATCAGAGGAAGGAGTTTGTCAAATATATGTTTCATTGTTGACGAAGCTCAGAATCTCACTCCGCATGAAGTAAAAACCATTATCACAAGAGCAGGCGAGAACACAAAAATTATTTTTACCGGAGATATTTACCAGATCGATACGCCTTACCTCGACAGCCACAGCAACGGTCTTTCAACCCTGATTGACAGGATAAAGCACCATCCTATTTATGCGCATATAAGACTTGAGAAAGGGGAAAGAAGTGAACTTGCAAATTTAGCCAATACGCTCTTATGAATTCACATCTTCATAAACCACTGTAAGCAAAGTTTGCCCGACAGCTTTCAGTGTATTCTTATTAATACCATTCATGTCGTCTTTTACAGTATGCCAGTTTTTAAAAAAGCCGGTAGGTGTTGAAGAATCGCGATGAACAATATCAATGGTGGGAATTTTTGCTATCTTGTTAATGTATAAATGATCATCTGTTATTTCTCCTGTTTTTGAAAAAAGAAAATAATCGGAGTACCCGGCTCTAACAGCAGTGTTCCATATTTTATTCATTATATCAGGGGCATAATACATTGATGTCCCTTCCATGGTAAATGTGGCATTTTCCGCACCCACCATATCGAGCAGTATTCCGTATTTTGCAAAGTATCCGGTTTTATGCGGATTCTTT
>JBBAAT010000062.1:0-11502 GCA_041658145.1 Bacteroidales bacterium
CAAAACAGAACCCTCTTATTACGACTGGATGATAAAAAGTGATTTTCCGCTGTTCACCAAAAAGCTTATCACTGCTATAAAACTAAGAAACTTTAATAAATCTTCTGCAAATGTTAAAAAGGCATAAGGCACAAGTGAAAGAATGAATGGGAGAATGGGTGAATGGGTGAATTAGGATATTTATGATTTGAGATTTAAGATTTTTTAAATGAATGAGAGAATGAGAGAATGAAAGAATGGGATAATGGGGAAGTGAATGATTTATTGATTTGGGGCTTGGGGCTTGGAATTTGCCCGCCCGTACCGAACGGTACGTTCGGGCGGGGAATTTGGAATTTGAATTAACGTATTATGAAGATCATTTGCATTGAAGGCAATTATACTTCGACTATTCAGGTTTGCAAAAAAAAGCAAACCCAAATGCTCAGTATTACTGATTCTAAGTCGCTCCCGCAATGCGGGACCAACAAAGAATCAGTATATTTTAACAAGGAAAAGAAAAAGGATAATTGTGCAGAGCCTGTATTTTTTCTGAAACCCGAAACATCGATTCTTCGAAACAAGCAACCTTTTTTCATCCCGGATCACACTCAAAAAGTTATTCCAAGAGTTAATATCGTTTTAAAAATATGCAGGCTCGGCAAGAATATACAGGAAAAATTCGCTCATCTTTATTATGATGAAATTGGCATTGGCGTGGATATGGAAGCGGCAGATGTTATTGAAAGATGCATGGAAAATGGATTACCATGGGAAACTGCAAAAGCCTACGATTCTTCTTCACCGCTAGGATATTTTATTCCAAAAAATGAGTTTGAAGATATAAGTAATATTTCATTCTCTTTATGGAGAAACAGTAAAATTCTTACCCGGACAAATACTTCCGACATGATTTATTCTTTCGACGAAATCATTGCATATGTTTCAAAATATGTGATGCTGAAAACAGGCGATTACATTTTTACCGGCAGCCCTGAAACCAATGAAAGCGTGGATACCAATGATCATATTGAGTGTTTTATCCGAGATAATAAAACATTATTTTTTAATGTAAAATAGATTTCCAGAAAGCAAAAAAGCCCCAAGAATCAAATTACAAGCCCCAAATTCCAAGTCTGGAATTTTCTTTTGTTTTTTTTCTTTGAATTTGGGACTTGGAGCTTGGGACTTGTAACTTCTTTCTTTATTTCACACTAACTTTCACAGAGTAAGAGCCTGTGTTTGAAGCATTGAAAACTGTTTCATAGATTGATAAAAATAATGTACCACTCGATTTTGCCGTGCCTGAATATTTGGAACCGGCTTTGATCATTTCACCGCTATCACCAATCTTATATACAAGGTTTCCATAAGAAGGATAAGTGCTGGAATATTCGCTTTCATAATCGGAAGATGAAGAAGTATTTCCATCAGGAGTATACTTATTTCCTGACAAACTTTCAAGCGTAACCTCCCCGGAAGCATTGATGTTTATCTTTTGTCCGTTCTTAACTTTTATTCCGGTATTCAACCATCCGCCATCTGTATTTCCGCTGATATGCTTTGATGCAAGCAGTTTGTATGCCTTATCACCACTTTGTTCATCATAATAAGAAACCTCCACTTCTTTTATTTTTTCTTTCGGAATTTCAAGCATTCCATATTCTGTTTTAAGACTGATGGTTTTAAGAGCAAATACACCACCCATGGTGTATTCGTAATCAATAGTTACGACATCTTTATCTTTAAACCCGTCATCCACTCCGTATGTTGATTTCATTTCACTAAGAGCAGCCTCAGGAGTGTAGTCCGTAAATTCCGAAGACTGGTATTCACTGCCATAAATATAATCGCTGATAACAGGAATAGAACCAATGCTCATTTTTATCAATTCAGCGTAAGCAACTTGTCTTTTTTCTTCAGCAGGATCATTCATTTGCTTAATCAGGTTTATTATCTTACCCTTATTTTCATTATCAGGAGTGATCCCGAATTCAAGCGAAGAAACATTCTTGACAGGTATCTCAAGTTTGCCATAATCAGTATTCAGTGATACAGTGGTTATACTGGAAGAAGTTCCTGAAATAACATTTCCGTCACGTAACGAAAGCTTCAGTTCAATTTTTTCTTTCTGTGAATACACAGAAAATCCGGCAATAACAAATGCCAATAAAATGATCGATTTTTTCATAGGTGTGTTTTTAGTTGGTGTTTATAAAGTATTATTCAAGGGTGTAAAATTAATAAAAATTATTACAATTATGTTTGCTTAATATTTATTTATTCATGTTACGCAGAAACACATTTTGCTTGCCTGCCTTGCCGGTAGGCAGGCTCGTCATTGCGAGGGTTGCTTGAAGCAACCCGAAGCAATCTTACCAATCCGAAACTTCTTCATATAAATATATCCATCCGCCTCGGTTCATTTTTTATAAGATTGCTTCGGTCGCCTGCCTGCCGGCAAGGCAGGTAACCTCCCTCGCAATAATGTTTTGTATTGACTTTACGGACAAACACTATTTAAAAAATATTTCTTCAATAAAGTTCTCCCCCACCAGCTTATTCAAGGATTTCAGAAGTTTAGTTTTAGCATAATGAAGTTCTTCCCGCATAGCAGCGCTGTCTATCGTAACATATAGCCTCTTGTTCCTAAGATAAATGCCGGTAGTATGCTTTGCAATCATCTTTCCTACTACCTTAGGCCATGATTCTATAATTTTTATTTCTTTTAATCTGTCGGAAAGCCTGTATTCTTTAAGCAATTCATTTATCACTTCTTTCAGCGTATGATCGTTGCTTCTCCGCATATTTTATTCCTCCCGGTAAAGTAATTCTTCAGCGTTACCGCCATTAATTTCAAATATTTTAATTTCGGTTTTAATATTCCTGAAGATTAATTCTATTCTTTCAGGATGCACATCGGTTACAAACACCTGCCCGAAACTGTTATTGCTTACAAGTTTCATCAATTGCCGAACCCTCAAATTGTCAAGTTTGTCAAAAATATCATCAAATAATAATATCGGTTTAAAACCTTTGATATTTTTGGTGTAATCAAACTGTGCAAGTTTAAGGGCAATAATAAAAGATTTCTGCTGTCCCTGCGAACCGAATTTTTTTAACGGGTACGTGCCAATCTTAAACAGTAAGTCATCTTTATGAATTCCAACCGTAGTGTATTGCAATATCCTGTCTTTTTCAACTGCATTTGCAAGCAATTCACCGAAGTTCCCGTCTTTCAGTTGCGACTGGTATTCCATATCCACAATTTCTTTTCCTTCTGAAATAAATGCAAAAAATTCTCTGAAAATCGGCAAGAAATTATCTATAAACTCCAATCTCGTATCGTATATCTTTTGCCCGAGTGTAAGCAGCTGCTGGTTCCATATTTCCAGCGATGCCTTCTCAAACCTGCGTCTTTCGGCAAAATACTTCAGTAGTGTGTTTCGCTGAAGCAATGCCTTATTATATTTAATTACGTTATCGAGATAAATCTTGTCGAACTGAGAAATAACGCTGTCAAGATATTTTCTTCTTTCTTCGCTACCTTCATAGATCAGCGAACTATCGGCAGGTGATATCATTACAAGCGGATATTGCCCGATGTGATCCGCAAAGCGGGTATATTCTTTTTTGTTCAGTTTAAATTGCTTTCGCTCATTGCATTTCAGTGCACAATAAATCACATCCTGGCTTTCTCCCTTTTTTACAGTTCCCTGTATAACGAAAAAATCGGTGTCGTGCCTGATATTCTGCGAATCCATCGGATTAAAATAACTCTTGCAAAACGAAAGGTAATAAATAGCATCCAGCAGATTGGTCTTCCCTTCCCCGTTATTTCCCACAAAGCAATTGATCTTTCCGCAGAATGTCAGCTCCTGATCGTGGTAATTTTTAAAATTGATAAGAGAAAGGGTTTGCAGATACATGATCTGAATTAAAAGGAGTTGATAATATTAATAAAAAAATGTTTGTTGTTTGTCGTTTGTTGTTTATTGATATAGTTATTCGGTCACTGGTCAATTGTCATTAAGTCGTTGACTTCGTTGTCATTTATTGTAATTTTTTTCTTAATGTTTTTATTTTCAAGCTATTTCATGATAAAATAAATAATCAAATAGATATGACCATAATGAATAATGTATGACAAACCTACATGAATTTTCAAAAATACACAAATATCTGATGAAAATTCATGTATGGTTCCCTCTGACCATTAAAAAACAAAACAATTTACAGAGGAACAGTAATAATATTCTCAAAGACAATATAGAATAAAAAATGAGGAAAAAAAAATTTACTAAATAAACTGCTAACGTATATAAAAAAAAAAATTAATTTTGCAGTTCAAAATTTCAAACTATGGCAAAGGAACAAGATACAAAAGTAGGAAAGAATATTCACGCAGTAGAAGAAGCGCTGAGTAAAACAGAGCATTTTATTGAAAAGAACCAGAAGATTATTCTTTACATAGTTGGCGCCCTTGTTGTGCTTATTGGCGGATATATGGCTTTTAAAAAGTTTTATCTTGGTCCTAAAGAAACAGAAGCACAATCGCAAATGTTCTGGGCAGAAAAGTATTTTGAAAAAGATTCACTGAACCTTGCCTTGAACGGCGATGGAAATTATCTTGGATTCCTTGATATTATTGATGAATACGGCATGACAAAATCTGCCGACCTTGCCCATTATTATGCGGGTATGTGTTATCTTAAAAAAGGCCAGTTTGAAGAAGCTATCGATCATTTAAAAGATTTTGATTCTGACGACCAGATTGTAAGCTCAATGGCCAAAGGTGCACTTGGAGATGCTTATATGGAACTTGGTGATAATGATAAAGCTCTTGATTATTATATGAAAGCTGCCGACAATAATAATAACCTTTTCACCACACCCATGTTTTTGATGAAAGCCGGATGGACTTATGAAATTATGGGCAATTATGCAGAAGCATTGAAATTATACGAACGCATTCAGAAAGATTATTACAAGAGTTACGAATCGCGTGAAATTGAAAAATACATCGCAAGAGCTAAAGGGATGCTGAACCAAAAGTAAGCGCAGAAAAAATCAGGTTTTAGGTTAAAAGGTTGAGCAACTGGTTTAGTCAATGGGTTATTTTATGGGTTTTCGACAACAAACCAATGACTTACAACCAAACCAGCCGCCCAACCCATAAACCATCCACTAATTTAGCAGTTGCGTGGACAATCCCGAAGTTTCGAGACAGAACGAAATACATGCGCAACCGTCAGACAACCAACGAAACCAGCAGCGCAACCTCTTAACACAATCCCGAAGTTTTGGGATTAAACTTAACAACTATGGCATCAAATTTGAAAAACCTGTCTGAATTCAACAGAAAAAATATCCCAAACGCTTCAAATATGCGGTTTGGCATCGTTGTATCAGAATGGAATGAAGATATCACTAACGCCCTTTTAAAAGGCGCTTATTCAACATTAATAAAACATGGGGCAAAAGAAAAAAATATTATCACCCATTATGTTCCCGGTAGTTTTGAATTGCCGCTTGGAGCACAGTTGCTGCTTGACACAAATAAAGTAGATGCCGTGATATGCCTGGGCTGTGTAATACAGGGAGAAACAAGGCACTTCGAATTTATCAGCAAGGCCGTCGCTGATGGAATTATCCGTGTTGAACTTGATTACAATACACCTGTAATATTTGGTGTCCTCACTACAAACACACAGCAACAGGCAATAGACAGATCGGGTGGAAAGTATGGTAATAAAGGCGATGAGGCAGCAATGTCTGCTATTAAAATGGTAGCGCTGAAAAAAGGACTAATGAAATAAGATATTCTTTCCGAAAATGAAAAATAAATTGAACATTGTATATATGGGAACGCCTGAATTTGCGGTGGCTCCGCTTGATTGCCTTTTAAAAAATGGCTGTCGTATCGGCGCTGTCATTACATCTCCGGACAAACCTTCAGGAAGAGGGTTAAAACTTACTGAGTTTCCTGTTAAAAAATATGCAGTAAAACATGGGCTACGTATACTACAACCTGCTAACCTGAAAAGCCCTGTATTTCTTGAAGAATTAAAAATAATAAATCCGGATTTGCAGATAGTAGTCGCGTTTCGTATGCTTCCAGCAACAGTATGGAAACTTCCTCCATTAGGCACTTTTAATCTTCATGCATCTTTGCTGCCACAATACAGAGGCGCAGCGCCTATTAATTGGGCTATTATTAATGGGGAAACCAAAACAGGTGTAACTACTTTTTTCATTAACGAAAATATTGATACTGGAAATATCATCATGAATGAGGAAGTACCTGTTTTGCCTGATGAAACAGCCGGAGACCTTCACGATAAGCTGATGATAATAGGAGCTGAACTTGTTTTAAAAACGGTGAAGTCCATTGAAAACAGCAATTACCAGCCAATTCCACAGCACATATTAACTAACAATATATCTTTATTAAAAAATGCACCCAAAATATTTAAAAAGAATTGCCGGATAAACTGGAATGATAAAGCAAATAATATTTGTAATCATATCAGGGGATTATGCCCCTATCCTGCTGCATATACTGAATTGCGTTCACCTGAAGGAATATCTTATTATATAAAAATATTTCACTGCGAAAAAGAACTTATGCACCATGAACTGCTACCCGGACAGATTAATACCGATGGAAAAACTCATTTAAGTATTGCCGTTGCTGATGGTTTCATTCATTTACAGGAAGTACAGCTATCGGCTAAGAACAAAATGCAGATTGGCGAATTTTTACGCGGGTTTCTGATGAATGACCTTTGGAAAGCGGGCGTCATTTGACATAAATTTCACTACTTTACTGCGTAATTAGCCCATTTTTAACACAAGTTATTAACAAAAATGGCAATTTATCAACAAAATAGCACTTTTTAGAAAAAAATACTTGCATTGTCTTAGATAATTAATATCTTTGCATCGTTAAAATAATTATTAACCAATTAAAATTAAAAAAAAATGAACAAAGCACAATTAGTTGAAGCGATGGCTTCAGAAGCAAAGATGACTAAAGTAGATGCTAAATCAGCATTAGATGCATTCGTAACATCTACAACAAAGGCTCTCAGAAAAGGTGAAAGAGTAGCTTTAGTAGGTTTCGGTTCTTTCGCAATTGCAAAAAGAGCTGCAAGAACAGGCCGCAATCCACAGACTGGCAAGGCAATTAAAATAGCTGCCAAGAAAGTTGTAAAATTCAAAGCTGGTAGTGAATTAGCTACTAAAGTAAAATAAGCTAAACTTTACAAATAAAAAAAGTCTTCCGCCAGGAGGACTTTTTTTTTATTCCTCTTTGTTTTAATATCTTTGTGTCATACCGATAAACATAATATAGCAACGCCATGATACCTTTTGATCCGAATGATATCGGAAATCTAAACAACAATATTTTCGGTTTACCTTACAACGAGGAAAGTGCGAAAATTATTTTCATTCCTGTTCCGTGGGATGTTACTGCGTCCTACCATGCAGGTACAGCAAAAGCACCCGAAGCCATATTCAACGCATCGTTCCATGTGGATCTTTTCGATTCCTTCAAAGAAAATGCATGGCATACAGGATATGCGATGAAAGAGGTTTCCTCTATAATCAAAGAAAAAAATGAGAGGTTGAAATATCATTCATGTGGTGTTATTTCGCATCTTGCGGAAAGTATTGCCATTTCTGAATCAGAAGAAATACAAAACTCTATCACCCTCATAAACACCGAATGTTCAGAGATCAACTCATGGGTGAAAGATCAATCGAAAAAATATATCGACAAAAATAAATTTATAGGTATAATTGGTGGCGAACACAGTGTTCCACTCGGGTTTATTCAAGCTCTTTCAGAAAAATACAACAATTTTGGAATACTTCAAATAGATGCACACGCCGATCTTCGGGATACCTACGAAGGTTTCGAATTTTCGCACGCATCAATAATGAATAATGTTTTAAAAATTCCTCAGATTAAAAAGCTTGTACAACTTGGCATCAGGGATATCTGCGAAAATGAATTCCAAACCATCAGGCAATCAAAAGGGAGAATTAAAACGTATTTCGACAGGGATATAAAAAATGCTATGTTCGGGGGGAAGACATGGAAGAACTTTTGTGATGAAATTATTCATGATCTCCCGAAAAATATCTACATCAGTTTTGACATCGACGGACTTGATCCAAAGCTATGTCCAAACACCGGAACACCCGTTCCCGGTGGTCTTGAGCTTAACGAAGTTTATTATCTTTTTGAAAATATAGTTTCTTCAGGCAGAAAAATTATCGGTTTCGATCTTTGCGAAGTAGCTCCCGGAAGTGATGAATGGGACGCCAATGTAGGAGCAAGAGTACTATACCGGCTGGCAAATATTATGGCTAAATCAAACGGGATATGATGAAACGAAAGCTCACATATAAGCAAAAATGCGAGCTGTTCGAATTCCTTTGTCAATTCGTGACGAAAAATCGCAGAAATCGTTTAGAGGAAGTTGCAGGTAACAGGACGCGTTTTATTACAGTTGTACTTGAAGATATTTACCAATCCCAAAATGCAAGCGCTGTTCTTAGAACCTGCGACTGTTTTGGAATTCAGGATATTCACATCATCGAAAATAAAAATACATACAATGTTAACCCTGATGTAGCGCTTGGTTCAGCAAATTGGCTCAGTCTTTATCATTATAATAAAAAAGAAAATAACACATCTGATTGCATTAAAAAGCTAAAGAAACAGGGGTATTCAATTATTGCAGCAACGCCACACAAAAACGACTGCCTTTTGGAAGAGCTTGATATCAACAGTAAAACAGCCGTAATGTTCGGCACGGAAAAAGAAGGATTATCCGAAATAGCGCTTAAAAATGCCGATGTTTTTTTGAAAATCCCAATGTTTGGATTTACTGAAAGTTTTAATATCTCTGTATCTGCAGCAATTACGTTGTTTTCAATTACAGAAAAAATCAGAAAATCAGGTATTCAGTGGCAACTTAGCAAAGAAGAGATTATTGATATTCTTGTGAAATGGGTCAAAAATTCAATATCAAAAGGAGATATGCTGGAGAAAAAATATTTTAGTTCAATAGTTTAAAGTTTAATTTTAGCTCTATGCGACCAGATTATCTTGCGCTTAGCCTCTGCGCCCCGTCAGTCTGACCGCCGGTAGGACAGGGCTATTCATAAAAACTGATTTTTTTTTGAATAATACAGATTAATTTTCTATTTTTGCACAACAAACAATTAATAAATATCTCTCAAATATGGGAAAAGGCGATAAAAAAACAAAAAGAGGAAAAATAGTGATTGGTTCTTATGGCGTAAGTCGTCCAAGAAAAAAAAGGAAACCTGTCATAGTGAAATCAGTAAAAAAAACTCCTGTGGTGATACCTGATACTATTGAAAATACAATAAAACCAGTTGCCATAAAAACTGAGGTAATAATACCTGAAACTGTTGAAGTAACAAACGAAACAACAGCAAAAATTCCTGCTGTAACAACAGCTGATACGGTTGAAATCAAGAAGAAGAAAACAACAGCTAAGAAACCTGCTGCAATACCGGAAACCGTTGAAAACAAAAAGAAAACAACGGTTAAAAAGGCTGCTGCCGTAGCAACTGAAACGGTTGAAGGGAAAAAGAAAACAACTGTTAAAAAACCTGCGGCAAAAAAGCCTAAAAAAGAAACAACAGAAACAGCCGGATAATTTATCCGTTTGCTGATTAAAGTAGTGTCATGTCAAGAATCATATGACGCATAGATTGCTTCGGTCGTTCCTCCCTCGCAATGACGTCATTGCGAAACCGACGAAGGAGGTGAAGCAACTTAGCGAAGCGACTCATGAACACCTTAAATAGAATAAAATAATTTGTGAATAATCTCAAAACAATATATCAGGATTGACATGACAGTAGTGAGGGATCAAATATCTCTCACTAATTTTTTATACAAAGAACCTCTTTCCTCAAAATTTTTAAACTTATCGTAACTCGCTGCGGCCGGCGACAAAAGACATATTTTAGATTTAGCTGTTTTTTCTTTTGCAATACGAACTGCATCTTCCAGTGATTGTATATGCAAAATTATTTTCCCCGAAGTATTATATTGCTTTAAACCATCCTGTATACGTTTTCCCGCTTCACCAAGCAAAAGGATATTCCTGATAGCCGAACCTGCAATAAATTCAACAAGTTTATTATATTCAATCCCCCTGTCAAATCCTCCAAGGATAAGAGTATCCACATTTTTTAAGGTTTTCACTGCTTCAATTGTAGCTTCAGGAATCGTGGCTATAGAATCGTTGTAAAAATGAATACCGTTGAACTCACCAACATATTCCATCCGATGTTCAAGTCCTTTGAAAGCGCGGATACCTTCCGAAATAACATCATCAGGAACACCGGTAAGTTTGCAGGCACACACAGCAGCCATGATATTTCTTACATTATGGTCTCCTTTCAGTAAGCGTCCGGTACTTAGATCAATTATTATTGGTTCGCCTGTACCATCGGAAAAATAAAGTTTTTCATGATCCATCCAGCAACCTTTGGATTGAATATTTTGCAACGAACATCCAATATAATTACGCTCCAGATTGGCATCAGAAACTAATTTACGGATCAATATATCATCTGCATTAAAAATAAAACTGTCCGAAATTTCCTGGTAACGGGTAATATTAAACTTTGATTGCTGATAAGTTTCGAATGTTTCGTAATGATCGAGGTGTTCCTGAAAAAGATTCAGCAATATACCGATATGCGGTCCTTTCGTAATATATTCCAGTTGATGGGAGGATAATTCATAAATAATCTTTGTGTTTTCAGTAATTTCATCCAGATGGTCGAATGGAGGAACACCAATGTTGCCAACAAGTACGGCATTTGTTGTAAAAAGTTTAATAATATGAAATATAAGGCTTGATGTTGTACTTTTACCTTTGGTACCTGTTATTCCAATGATTTGCGATGAAAAATAATCAAGAAAAATATCGGTCTGAGAAGTAATTTTTTTAGGGTCAACCTTAACAGGCAAAAAATTTAATGAAATGCCGGGAGTTTTAAAAATAATATCAAAATCATCAAGACTGTCAAGATATTGCTCCCCGACTATTAATTCAGTGTTTAAATCTTTTATCTTTCCTGAAATTTCAGGATTTTTGTCGGCTACCGTAATGAGGATATCGGGAAAATGTTTGCGCAAAAACCTATATGTGGACTCCCCTTCCCTTCCAAAACCGAGAATCAGCAGGCGTTTACCATCAATCTTATTTTTTACAAAATCAATCATTCAAATATTTCTTTAAAATTTCCACAAAACGCTCTTCAAGAAAATGCTCATTATTAAAGTTCTTCAAAAGAAACGACATATCGTTATTCTTATACTTTTCATAATTTTCACTGCCTTTGTAATATTCTAAAAGAAAAGGTAATTTATCATTTTTGTTTTTTATAGTTTCGCACAATGCGGCATTCACTTCGTCAACGGTACCAACACATTCAAATGGTTTGGTTCCTGCCGCTCCA
>JBBAAT010000063.1:0-11419 GCA_041658145.1 Bacteroidales bacterium
AACATAATTACCATAGCTGGAATAAGTAGACCAATTATTATTGACATCGACTGCACCAACAGCAACAACTGAAGAAAAAGCAGCAGGATAATTTATTGGATTACCGGATTGTGCAACATTTCCCGCCGCTGCAATTAATAATTTTCCATTATTCCAAGCATTATCACAAGCGGTTTGTAATGCAGCATTTATAGAAGTTCCGCCAAAGCTCATATTAATTACTCTTATTCTTGGTTCAGTTGAAAAGTAATTTATTGCATTAATTACAGCTGTATAGTTATAAAGTAAAGGATCGGCATCAGTGGTAACCTTAGCAAAAAAAACAGTATCATTTGCCATTCCGGAAATTCCAGTACCATTATCTATCTTTCCAGAAGAAATACCTGACACGTGTGTACCATGATTTACTGATGTATTGATAGGTATTGGATCGTTGTCTCCATCTGCAAAATCATATCCGTACCAAACAGTATTATATAAATCAGAGTGATAATAATCGCAAGCATTATCTATAATACCAATCACTTCCCAAGTATTCGTTCCTGTTTCGTAACACCATGCGGAATCAGCCCATATATTATGTGGACCCCATTGATTTGATGAATAATATGGGTCATTTGGATTACATGTTTGAGATTCAATAATCATATCAGGTTCTGCAAATTCAATAAAATCAATAGCCTTAGCTGCTGAAATTATTTCAAGCATTTTTTCTTTTGAAGCATTTGGAATTTCATATACAAAAAAGTTCATTATTTCGATAAACATACTTTTGTCTTTAGTAGGTTTAAGAGAATATTTGTCAATAAGAAATTTGATGTCAATTTCAGTCTTCCCCTTTTTCAGGCAAATCAGAATTCTATCGGTTTTCACACCCTGCCAATATGTTGGGTTATCAGCATTTTCAAGAGCATACCATCGCGGTATAAAATTTTGCTCAACTTGAAATTGAGGAAGGGGTTTCCATAATTCTTTTGTTGCTGGTTTTGCTTTCGTCCTATCAGGTAAGCTAATTTGCGAAAGTTTGTTTATGCTATCTTTTTGTACTATTCTATCTTTTTGTTCTAAAGGTTTCTTCTTTGCTTGTTTGAAATTTTGCCCCCAAAGGCAAGTATTGATGCTCACGAGAAGCATTAATAGAAATATTGATTTTTTCATAATTTTTTAGATTTATTTCGAAATATTATACTGATTCCAATTAAACCTGAAATTATTGTAAAAACATTAGCTGTTTTGTCAAGAATGAATATGCACATTTCATTTGTTTTTTTCTCAGAATCTTGCTTTTTATTTATCTTCGCTTTCAACCATTGTGCTAATAATTGGGTGTTTTTCAATAATTCCGTTACTTTATCTTTTGTAAGTCTGATTTTTATTTTTTCAAGTTTTTCTGAATACCTCGTTTTTCCCAGAAGGTTATGCGTATTACGTAACTATAATAATCTCATGTCAATCCTGATATATCGATTTGAGATTGCTTCATCTCCTTCGTCGGTTTCGCAATGACGTCATTGCGAGGAAGGAACGACCGAAGCAATCTATGCGTCATATGATTCTTGACATGACAATAGTTTATTTTAACAAAATTAAGTAAATTTTATATGGGCAGCAAGTTTATTATTTTTAAGCGACATATCCTTTTTTATCACTGAAATACTCTAAAATACAGTCCGTCAATCCTTCTATTGTCTGTATTTTTGCTTCAACTACTATATTTATTCCGTTTTGTTTTGCAGTTTCGGTTGTAACAGGACCGATAGATGCGCCTTTTATTTTACCAATCAGGTGCTCTTTTTTATGTTTCCTGAATATCTCTGCTAAATTCATAACCGTAGATGAACTGGTAAATGTAACCAGATGAAATTCCCGTTCAAAATAAGAATCAATCTTTTCTTCAGAATAATCGGGAATAACATTTTCGTATATTAGTACAATTTTCACCACTGCTCCAAACTTTTCAAGCTCCGAAGGGATAATATCTCGTGCTATAGCGGAACAAGGCAGCAATATTTTTTCTCCTTTAATTTCATCTTTCATAAGCCTGAACGCTTCCACAGTTCCTTCAGATGTATAAGTTGTTGGAACAAGGTCGGGAATGATTCCGAATTGTTTTAATGCGTTTCCTGTTTCAGTGCCGATCACAGCAATTTTACCGTTTTTCAATATTCTTGAATCATAATTCAATTCGAACAACCGCTTGAAAAATATTTCAACACTGTTAACGGAAGTAAAAATTATCCATGAAAAATCTCTGATGTTGTGAATGCTGTCGTCGAGCAGGTTGAAATTTTTTACAGGAATAATGTCAATGGTGGGAAATTCAATCACGTCAGCGCCGAGGTTTTTCAGATTCCTGCATAATCCGGATGCTTGCGTCCTGCTTCTTGTAACAATGATGCGTTTCCCAAACAACGGTTTATTATCGAACCATCTTAATTTATCGCGTAATTTCACAACTTCTCCAACCACTATTATTGCAGGCGGCAGGAAATTATTTTCTTCCGCAACTTTTACGATCGAGTCAAGATTTCCTGTAATTGTCTGCTGGAAATTGTGTGTTCCCCATCGTATCAGTGCAACAGGTGTATCGCCTGCTCTACCGAATTCCTTTAGTTTTGAAACAATGAAAGGCAGGTTTGCCACTCCCATATAAAAGACAAGTGTTCCGATCCCTGTTGCAATTTTATCCCAGTTTATATCGCTTTCCATTTTTGAAGTGTCTTCATGCCCTGTAATAAAAGCTATTGATGAAGCATAACCTCTGTGCGTGATAGGAATTCCTGCGTAAGAAGGAGCAGCAATGCCGGCCGTTATTCCAGGAATAATT
Source organism: Bacteroidales bacterium (assembly GCA_041658145.1). GTDB lineage: Bacteria > Bacteroidota > Bacteroidia > Bacteroidales > CG2-30-32-10 > JBBAAT01. The sequence goes on from JBBAAT010000063.1 coordinate 2,828, forward strand.
TCGTATTCAATATCATTATTTTTCAGTTCCATTGCTTCTTCGCTTCCGCGTCCGAAGATAAACGGATCGCCTCCCTTAAGACGTACAACAATAAATCCTTGTTTCGCTTTTTCAATTAAAAGTTCGTTAATCCCCTGCTGCGACAGTGTATGTTCACTTGCTTTTTTACCTACATAAATTTTCTCAGAGCCGGTTTTGCAATGCTTCAGCAATTCCTCGTTTACAAGATAATCATAAATTACTACATCAGCGGTTTTCAGATATTCAAGCCCTTTCACGGTAATCAGACCTTCATCTCCGGGACCTGCGCCAACCAAATATATTTTGCCCTTTTTTGTCATTAGTTAATAGTCATTCAATCAACATTATTTTTTTGTTACTATTTAGGTATAAAGGTATATGGGTGGTGAAAGTTATAGGTATTTTCCCTTATACCTTATACCTCTATTTCCCTATACCTAAATAATTACATTTTTTTATACCATTCAGAATTTCATTTCCGCCCTTATCTAATAATGATTTAGCCAGACAGGCTGCTGTATCATTGGCTTCATGAATATTCCCTGACAGATCATTTTTAATTATTTTTTCTCCTTTTAAATCCGCTATAAATCCTTTAATACAAAATTTATCATTTGTTATTGTTGTGTAGCATCCCATAGGCACCTGACAACCTCCTTCCAACACATTCAAGAATATTCTTTCCGCCACAGCCACAATGAGAGTTTCGTTATGAGTAATTTGTTTAATGAGATTATGAATGAATTTATCGTTTTTTCTTATTTCAATACCGATGATACCTTGGCACGCAGCGGGAATCATAATATCAGGACTAATAAGTTCTGTAATTTTATTTTCCAACCCTAAACGTATCAATCCCACTCCTGCAAGAATTAAAGCATTGCAATAAGCGTTTTCCATTTTTTGTATCCGTGTATTGACATTACCCCTGATGTCAACAACTTTTACCTTATTATTCAGATGTAATAACTGGGAAATTCTTCTCAGGCTTGAGGTACCTACAATATCATTTTCATCAAGCTGTTCGATTTTTTTACCTGTTAAACTCACAAGGGCATCTCTCACTTCGCCTCTTTCCAAAACACCGCCTAATATAAGTCCATCAGGTAAAACAGTGGGTAAATCTTTTAAGCTGTGAACTGCCAGATCAATTTCACCACAAAGCAGCGAATTTTCGAGTTCTTTTGTAAACAAACCTTTGTCGCCGATCTTCGATAAAGCAATGTCGAGAATTTTATCGCCTTTTGTGCCGATTGTTACAAGCTTAAATTTATATTCAGAAAAGTTATTCTGTAATGCAGCTTTTACCTCCTCTGCCTGACAGATTGCAAGGAGGCTACCTCTTGTACCTATTTTGATAGTTTTGTTCATCATTTCTCATTCAACTCAAAAAGTTCATTTATTATCAATTTTTTTGAATATCTCTGCAATTCTTGGTTTAAGTAACTCTTCGAATTTTCTCTCCTTCAAAGCAGTATCATTTCCTGATTCTTCAATTATTTTTTTTCTCAGTTGATGTAAGTTTTCCAAATCTTTTTCAAATTCATTGTCAAATTTTCCTTCTAAAAATTCTCTGAGTTTTTTTGTAAAATAAGGGACTTTTCCTGATGAAGAAATGGCGAGCTGTAAATCGCCTCTTTGTATAACGGACGGAATATAAAAATTGCATTTTTCAGGAATGTCCACGCAATTAATCAAAATTCCCAATTCCTGAGCTTCTTTATATATTTTTTCATTTATTAAGGATTCATCGGTCGCTGCAATAATAAGAAAAAACCCTTTTAAATCGCCTTTTCTGTATTTTCTTTTACATTGTACTATTATTTTAGCATTTATTATTTTTTCTAACTTTTTCGTAACAACAGGAGAAATCAAAGTAATCTTTGCGCCGGCATTAATAAGGCTTTCAGCTTTCCTTTCGGCAATAGCACCGCCACCCACTACTAAGCAGGGTACATCTTTTAATATCAGATTGACAGGATAAAGAAACAATTTTAATGTTTATAATTGTTTGTTATGTTGAATGAGTTATATTTTGGACGGTCATAACTTACTCACCGAAATACGAATCTTTCTTATTATCTCAACGAAGTACGAAAGAGATACGAACTTACGAACTGCGAAATTCGTACTTCGTAGGTTCGTAATAGGTTCGTACTTCGTCGGGATTAGTATAGAATGTAAATTAATACCCATCATGATTATTGATCAAATAGTCCATGTAGTTAAGCCTGAAAAAGTAAATTCGTAGCGTTTTGCCTGCCCGCCAAATTTCATTAATGCATCAATTACCTTAAATCTTGTGTTTCCGGGGCAATAGAAGAAAATAAATCCTCCACCTCCGGCGCCGGAAATTTTCCCGCCTGTAGCGCCATTTTTTATCGCAGTATTATATAAATCGTCAATTAATTTGTTTGAAATACCCGATGCCATTTGCTTTTTATACTTCCAGCCAAAATCCAGAATTTTCCCGATCTCATCTATGTTGCCTTCCAGCAAACATTCTTTCATCATCACAGCCTGCTCTTTGAGTTTATGCATGGCTGTGAGCGATTTTTTATTTTTTTCCCTTACATTTTTTTGCTGATTTTCAATGATAACAGACGATAAACGGCTTGTTCCGGTATAGTAGAGGACAAGATTATTTGCCAATTCTGCAAGATAACGATCCTTTATCCTCAGCGGGTTCACGATCACTTTGTCGTCTTTCCGAAACTCCATAAAATTTACCCCGCCAAATGTCGCTGAATACTGATCCTGCTTCCCTCCTGCCATTCCGAGATCGATTCGTTCAATTTCATAAGCGAGATGAGCTATATCGTATTCCCCCAATGGCAGTTTAAGCCACTCGGTAAATGCGCCGAGTATGGCAACCATAAGCGTAGAAGAAGTCCCGAGCCCTGAACCTGCCGGCGCATCAACAAAAGTGGTAAGTTCAAAAGATAAAGCCTTCTTCGAAAAGTTTTTTACTATGCTGTTGTATGCGCTTTTGTGCAAGTCGAGGATGCCGTCGATCTTAAGTTTTGCAGAAGACTTACATGAATATTCTTCTTTTTTATCAATTGATTTAATAATTATCTTGCCATCGGTTCTGGGCTGTATGGTTGCATAAGCGTACAAACTGATAGTAGCATTCAAAATAGCACCTCCGTAAATATCGGAATATGGCGCTACATCTGTACCTCCGCCAGCCAGGCCTAAACGCAGGGGAGCTTTACTTCGGATTAACATAATAATGTTTTTTTCAAAGATACAATTTTAACCAGTGTTTGGGCAGAATATTATTTTGATTCCGACAAATCGGGACAAGTCGTGCTGGGAATAATAATTCCGCCATTTATGGCGGAGATGCAAGATGCTTCAATACAACCGGCTTTAGCCATGACTTTTAAAGTTATATTTCTTGATGAATTCTTCATACTCTTGCATAAATGTTACTTTTTTATGATGCTCTTCTTGTCTGTCAATGTATGCTTGTACTCTATCCAAAAGCGACTCGCTTACCGATACTGCAAAATACTCATCCGCCCATTCAAACTTTGTTTTGGTTAGTTTGACTTTGTTTATCCAGTAAGCAGATTCTCCTTTTATAAGTTGCATTACTTTGGCTATGCTCATATCTGCATTCAATCCAAACAAGCAATGCAGATGCTCTGTATGTCCGTTCAATCGGTCAATAAAGATTTGTTTTTTGCGTGCATTTTCTTTGATATGAGCTATCACTTTCTGTTTGATTTCTTTTGTCAGAAAAGGATGGTGGTTTTTGGTGCCCCAAACTGCGTGAATCATTACTTTTACAAAAGGCATATTGGTATATTTTTTCAGGGCTAAAGCCCAATGTTGTTGGTGTTGTTATTCTCTCCGCCTTAAAAGGCGGAGTTACTATGTCTCTGCTTCTCCTCTCTGCCTTGAAAAAGCCAAATTACCGGTACTATTGTTATTCTCCGCTATCAAGAGCGGAATCAATGTTCACCATTATCAGAACTCAAAGCTAACTATTTTTTTCCTCTCATGGATTTTGCATTGCAAATTTTGCAGCCAAATAATTTATGTCATTGAAATAAAAAACTGCAAACCCGACTGCCGGTCGGGCAGGTGTGCTCGCAATCATTAATAATATTCTATTTCACGTTCTATTATTTCTTTAGGAATATCATCTTCAAATTTAGTTTTCTTAACCCAGTTATTTATTTTATCAAATTCGTAAGTCCATTTAAAAAACGACCTGCCGTATCTATTTTGATTGTTCTCTTTAATTATATTCCCATTGCTATCATAAATGTAAATAATTTCAAAACTCATATTGCCGTTTGAATCATATTTGTTTTCCGGAATTTTTTATTTGGATATTAACTTGCCAAGCGGCATAATATACAACGGTTCTTCATCATCAGGCAGCCCGATAACTTTTGCAACTTTTTTATCTTCAAATGCCCCAACTGCACATGTTCCCATACCCATTGCAGTTGCCTGCAAATACACATTTTCGCCTGAATGACCAAGGTCCATGCAGACATATCTTTGCCTGCCGCGTTCACTATACTTCGAAGTTGTTCTTTCGAAAACAGCAGAATATACAAGACTTGCAGGTGCCTCTTTTATCATTTCCTGTCCCCAGGCTGCTTTGCGCAATTCGGCTCTTTTATCGCCTTTTTCTTCAAGAAGCAGCTTGTGCCCTTTCGGAATATAGCGGTAGATGCCTGCTTCAAGACCTGATACATTTCCTGCTACAAGATAAATTTCTAAAGGATATAAAGCACCTGCCGATGGCGCAGTATGTAATCCGATGTGTCCGGATTTCACAGAATCAGAAATTCCATAAGCTGCCCAAAGCATTTGTGAAACTTCTGCAAGTGTCAGGCAGGTATCTTTGTATTCCCTGACAGACCTGCGTTTTAGTAATGCCTCTTCCACCGACATTGTTCCTGAAAATTTTGGCGATGGTAATTCTATGAAGATACTGTCTGAATTCCGAATTTTCATCTGTATGCTGTTTTGATTTTTTTCCGATTGTGAAAAGTGTTTTAAAATCATTGATATCGCAATGACCGAAAAAAGCAAACCAAATAATATTAAAATGATTTTTTTCATTTGTGATAATTTTTTTTAAGGTCACATGCTCATTTCATTGTAAAGATATTTATATTCCTGCCAGTTGTTCAATTGCTTCTGTCATTTTTTCCCAGCCATATCTTTGCTTTTCTAATGCTGCATTTGCGGAAAATTCTTCTTCTTTATTATTCTTATAAAATTTAAGAATAGCATCGGCAATTTCAGTAATCTCAGGTTTTACAACATAACCTACTTTACCGTCGGTAACAATTTCGGCTAAACCGCCAACATCAGTTACTATCATCGGCTTGTTAAAATGATAGGCAATTTGAGTAACTCCGCTTTGTGTAGCGTCTTTGTATGGCTGAACAACAATATCGGATGCGCAAAAATAATCTGCCACTTTTTCATCAGGAATGAAATCATTGTGCATCAACACATATTCTTCAAGATTATTTTTTTTAATTATCTCAAAATATGGCTTCGGATCCGAATAAAACTCGCCGGCAACAATCAATCTGAGAGAATTGTCTTTATTAATACATATCGAAAATGCTTCTAAAAGAAGGTCTAATCCTTTATAATCCCTGATAAATCCAAAGAATAAAATATAATTCAATGAAGAATCTAATCCGAGTTTTTGTATGGCAACTTCTTTAGGAATGATCGCGCCAAAATTATCATAGAGTGGATGTGCGCAAAACAGTTTAGGTTTTTTCTTATCAAAAGTTTCCAGGTCATCGAGAACAGACTTTGACATGGCAACAAACCCGTCAACCGCATTTACAAAATATTTTGCAAGCACTCTGTCTCCGGGTCTTTTCTCATGAGGTATGATATTGTCAATGATGGATATTATTTTAGAATGTCCGTTCTTTCTGATTTTTCTGGCTATCGTTCCAAAACACGGACCCATAAATGGTATCCAGAATTTAATTATGACAATATCAGGTTTGTATTTCCGTATTTTTCGCCCTATTCTAACCCAGTTGAATGGATTTACAGAATTTACAGACACTTCAATATGCAGATCTTTGGGAGCAGGACTGTCGGAATATTGGGTTTTACCTGGGAAAAAAAAAGATGGGTATTGTAAAGAAAATGTGTGAATTATTACTTCATCACCTTTCTGCATAAAAGCGCGTGCAAGTCTTTCGTTGTATGTAGCCAGGCCTCCACGAAACGGATATGCAGGACCGATAATCACTATTTTTCTTTTGTCCGCCAAATCTTATTTGTTACTATTTGGGTATAAAGGTATAGGTTATAAGGTAAAGAGGTAGTGAATTTATAAATCTTTTCCCTTATAACTTATACCTTATGCCTTTTTCCCTCTTTTCCCTATACTTAAATAATTACCTTGTATTTTATCAAATACCAAGTTTTTTTTCAATCAGATAATTATTCCTTTCAGAAGAATTCCGCGAAACCATTTCAGCAAGAAATCCGGTCAGAAACATTTGAGATCCTATTACCATACACAGCAAACCTAAATAAAACAGTGGCCTTTCAGTCATTTTATAAGTTTCCAGAGCAATTTTGGCGTAAACCAGGTAAGCAGCTATCACAAACCCTGCAATGAACAATAACGTTCCCCACAAGCCAAAGAAATGCATGGGCCTTTTACCAAATTTTGAAACAAAAGAAATTGAAATAAGATCGAGGAAACCGTTGATAAATCTTTCTATCCCAAACTTTGTCTTTCCGTATTTGCGTTTACTGTGCTTAACTTCCTTTTCGCCGATCTTTGTAAAACCGGCCCACTTCGCAATTACAGGGATATACCGGTGCATCTCGCCATATACTTCAATGCATTTTACCACATCTTTTTTATATGCTTTAAGCCCGCAGTTAAAATCATGAAGTTTTATCCTGGTCATCCTTCTGGCAGCCCAGTTAAAAAGCCTGGTGGGTATTGTTTTAGTAAGAGGATCGTAGCGTTTCTTTTTCCAACCTGAAATAAGATGATATCCTTGTTCTCTGATCATTTTATAAAAAGCGGGTATTTCATCAGGAGAATCCTGAAGATCGGCATCCATAGTGATCACTACATCTCCCTGAACTTCTGCAAATCCACAGTTGAGAGCAGCAGACTTTCCATAATTCCTGCGAAATCTGATACCTTTAATATTTGGGTCCTTTGCAGCGAGATCTTCAATTATTTCCCAGGATCTGTCGGTACTGCCATCATCAACAAAAATAATTTCATAAGAGAATTTATTTTCTTTCATTACCATGGAAATCCCTTCCGACAGTTCGGGTAGAGATTCCTCTTCGCAATATAATGGTATTACAACTGAAATGTCCATTTGAATAGTTTATCTAAAATTTGATTCAAAAGAATTATCTTTTTTCTTTGTAAAAATTGAAATAATCAGCGAAGCGATAAAAGACATAAAAGTCGATCCTATAATAGACCAAATCGACATCCACACAGGATTTATGAACATTTTTGTATATTTCATTGCCGTTTCAATATCTTCATCCGACATAGAAGGATTTTTCTCAAGCATCTTTTCTTCTGCTTTTCTGAGCATTTCATCAATCATACCCGGGTCAATGAATTTTAAAAATATGACCATATATATTGCAACAATAACGGATGCAAAAAGTCCAATAAGAACCCCTGATCCCAGTGACTTTTCGTATGAGATTATTCCTTCGTTAATCTGATTACGATAATTAAGAATACCTACTGTCAAACCCACAATAATCAAGACAAAATTCAAATACCGGAAAATACTATCTGTGCTAACGTTAAGCATGTAAAACAGCAGGTCGGCAATAATAAGCACAATCCCAAGCAAGACACCATAATTGATGGCATTTCGCACTACAGATACCTTTTTTTTAACTTCAATGTTTTGTTCCATAATAAAATGATTGTTATTTATTATGCAAATTTAATAAATTACAAGTATTAATATAATTTTATCAACAAATCATTTCTTTTTTTTAACTTTGCATCGGGTAAGTCTTATACGACCAGCTCCTGTTAAACTCCCCCAGGTTCGGAAGGAAGCAAGGGTAGATAGTCGAGCGGTGCGATATAAGGGGCTTACCCTTTTTTTATTGTGTGTCTGTCATTTAAGTCTTCTTTTTTTGAATTAAGAATATTGAATAACGAATGTCGAATTTTGAAGTAATTGATATTCTAATTTCTAAATTCCCTGCCCGTCCGGTCAGGCGGGGTTGTTCAAATGTTCATTGGGTTGATTTTAAAGACATACACATAAGTTATCTATCTCATACCTGATCTACCAATAAAATTTGAGCATAAAAATTCAAATTGATTATTTCAAACTCAATAGACGGAATTATTTTTTATTAAAAAAAATTGGCATTTGATACTTTATTTTAATTTTGCTCGCTGAATTTGGCTTTTGCCTTAATTTTATGCTGTTAAAAATATACCCGGAAAATCCGAACATACGCCACATACACCAGGTAGTTGGATGCCTGCGCAGCGGCGGTATAATTATTTATCCTACAGATACAGTATATGGAATTGGTTGCGAT
>JBBAAT010000064.1:0-11392 GCA_041658145.1 Bacteroidales bacterium
CTGGCAAATGCTGTACATGGCTCTGACAATGATGAAAATGCTGAAATTGAATGCAATTTTTTCTTCTCTCAATCTGAAAGATTTTAGCCAATAGCTGTTTTTTCGTTACTGTTCAGGTATTGAGTTAATGGGTTGGGCAAAGGTTTGGTAAAAAGTCAAAAGTATATGGGGAAAACCAATGACCAAAGACCATCAACCAAACCAGCCGCTCAACCTTTCAACTTAAAACCAGATTTGGTTTGGTATAAAATGGAATATCAAAAATTCTTGACAACCTGAACTGTAGCATTTTTTTTGCCTATTCCGGTGTATATTCGATAAAGGATTTATCAGAGTAGAATATTATTATCCTTTCGACTTTTTTTCCACCAGCTTTCATGACAATACCATGAGAATTTCTCTCTTCTTTCTTTATAGATATGGGTTGTGTTTCCTTTTTAATTTGATCTTTCTGTTTTGATGAAGGTAAAGGAGTATTTCCTTTTAATAATTCGTTTGTTTCTATGGTTTCATTATCCTTAAATGTGATTTCATTTTCTTCCTGAATATCCTCTTTAGAATTGAATATTTTTCCACTTTCTTCACTCTTTTCGGATTTTTGCTCTTCTACACTGCTGAAAAGATCAGGATTTTTATACATACTTCCTTTTCCAGATATTATCCAATCAGAACTTATATCCGGAAATCGTTTAAGTATTTTCTGAATAAAATCCAGACTTGGATTATTCCGGCCTGAAAGTATATGAGATATACCCGACCGTTGCACACCAATTTCATCAGCAAATTTTGACGCTGATATATTTTCGGTTTTTAAAATTAATTGGATCCTGTCGTTCATAATCAATTTATAATTAAACATGACAAATGTAAAACTTATTCTGTTTACGTATGTAACTTTAATAAGTTTACATTTGTATACCTATGTTTACATCGGTTGTTCTTGAATATAACCTTTATATAATAATTGATTTGATACTATATATCAATATATTATATGATTTTAATAAAATTCCTATAAATTAATATTTATATTCTAATAATATTAAACAAATGATTTAAATAAATTTCTTAATATGCTGGGTTTAAATATGATATGTTATAAAATGATTTAATCATTTACAATTTTCAACAAAAAATCAAAATGTTACAAATATTTTATGTTTTTTATTTAAAAAGTTACATTATTCAACTTTTTTATTGCTGTTCACATTTGTATCTTTGCGATTTTTCTGTTCTGTTTATGATCAACGTATGTCTTTTTATGATCTGTAATTTGACTTCTTTTTTATTGAAGTTTCCCTTCCCTCTTTTCATTTTTTATAGTTTTAGCAGAATATTTCCGGAAATAATGCATCTAAAACGGTTTATTATTAGGTAATTTTTACGTTGAACTTGAGGAAAGTATTTGAATAAGAGAATAATACGCGTTTTTTTCTATAGAGTATAATTGAGTGAGTTAATTAAAGATAAAAATGATAAGTTTACTTAATATTGGCGGAAAACTCCGATGGCTCTTTTATAAACCATTCAAAATGAGAAAGTAATAAAAAAATGTGTGTGTAAAGATGTTTTTAAAGAAAAGAGATAGGAGGTTTACCAATAAAAGAGGTAGATAAAAAATCTAAAAGAGTAATTATTCTCCTACTCTACTTTCATCAGTTTCCTGGAAAAAATATTTCCGTTAGACGAAATCCTGATTATATAAAGACCTTTTGCTATGTTTGAAACTTTTCCTATCGAAAAATAGTTATAGCCTGTATTTCTGTGAAGGCCTGCTTCAGAATATACTTTTTTCCCTGTTATATCAAAGATATCAATATCTACACAATCTATATCATCAGAGTAAAACAGAATATGCAGGATATTGCTGAAAGGGTTTGGAAACACATTAACGTTATGTATCGTACCGGCAAGGATTAGGCAAGCAGCAGCAAAGTTAGGGATACCATAGCCTAAAAGACTGTCAGGATTATTGAATTGGCTGGCGCTCTTTTTAATAGCTTCTATGATCTGCATATAGGTTTTAGATGGAAAAGCCTGCCACAAACACGCAACAGCGCCCGCTAAAACAGGCGAAGAAAATGATGTACCGCTTCCTGACACTACTCCCCCCTGTGTATTAGCAACATAAGTCCCTTGCCCCTGGGTTACTACCGTAGGTTTGATACGTCCATCAGCAGTTGGGCCAGTTGAGCTGAAGGAAGCATACTTTTTTTTATTGTCAACAGCGCCTACAGTCAAAATACTATCAGCATCTGCAGGACAGCCAATGTAATGCCATGTATCAGATCCTGAATTGCCGGCGCTGTTACATACAATAATACCTTTACTTGCAGCAATAGCAGCCGCAATACTTCCTGGTGCCGTATGTCCGTTCATATCGGAATATGTATGATCCATCCAGGGCGCATCAAAAACGGTATAGCCCAATGACGAATTGATAACATCTGCTCCCACGCTGTCAGCAAATTCAGCAGCCGAAGCCCAATTGTATTCTTCGATGATATTTTCTGTTGCAGCATCTTCCGAACGTAGTAACCAATAATTGGCTTTAGGAGCTGTTCCAACTATCTGTCCTGGGATATTGCCTCCCATTATGGAAAGAACCATCATCCCATGTACGTGTTTCCTGAAAACATCGCCTCCCGGCTCCACAAAGTCTTTGAAACCGAGAATCTGGTTATTGATCCATAGACTATCAAAAACTGAAAGCGAATCCACATTCCAAAAACCTGCGTCAATAACTGCAATTGTCATTCCCTGCCCGCAATATTCATGGTTGTGCAAAAAATCCGCGCTAATCATAGATATCTGGTTAAAAGCAAAACCATAATCATAACTGTTGATTTTAGCATTCGCGTAATTATTGTTCTGATATTCGGCTGATTTACCGGATAAATCAATTGGACTTAATTTATTATTTTGAGCAAAAATGGGGTTTTGAGAGTTTTTATTAATCCTGGCTACGCTATCTATACCGACCACAAAGGGAAACGACTGAATCTTTGCAAGGGCAAGAGAATCGGTGGTGTAAATAGTAACACTATTAAACCATTTTGATTTACAAAGCAATGTTACTCCGGTATTGATAATACTATCAACATAAGCGGGTGAAACAGGTAAATCGTTATATTTTATGGTAATTCCCTGGTTTAGCCTGCGGGTAATAGCTTTTACTGATAAAAATGAAGATGGATTTGATATGGAATAGGGAGAATTATTTTTATCTGTAAACTTTACCAAATATTTATGAGGTGCCAGTTGTGCATTTGAAACTATAGCAAATGCAAGGGAAATGGTAAATAATAAATATTTTTTCATCAATTACCAAAAGTTTTTATTCTGTACGTAAAGTCTGTACCGCTTACTGTAGAATCAGGATAATAAGGGTTTTTCTCAACATCCCTGAATTTCCTATAAATGAGCCCGACATTTTTTGCATAGACCTCGAACTGAATCTTTTCATAAATAGCAATGTTTGTATCGATATCCTGAATTACTGTAACAGTCGAATCGAAGGTAACACCGTTTACTGTATATGGTTCAAAAACATTATCGTATTTATAATCCTGTGAACCCAAGGTATTGAAGGCATTGCCATTCCATGTCATGTTCTCCATGATCGGAAAGACTAATTTTACATACCTGATGTTTTCTTCGACTTTTTCAGCAGTGGATGGCATAAGGTTGGAAACCCATACATCTTTAAGAAACCAATTTGTGGTATCATTTATCTTTTTATAACATTCAATCCTTTGAGTGAGGCGGTTCTCATTATCATAAAAATCGGATTCAATTATTTCCTTTATATCAAAAATAAAAGTTTGTATATGCTGAGGACTGTCTACAGGATAAAAATCATCCCATACAGTTAAATCAACATTGTATGCTGCCCAATGTCCGATATTCGTTGGAAAATATTTATAACCAACATCCGATGGGGCAAGAGTTTCATGTTTGCAGGAAGAAAAACAAATTCCGGCAACGAATAAACCAAAAATCATTGATTTTATTAATAAACGGAGCATTGTTGCATATTTATTACAAATATACATAAATTTTTTAAAATAACCAAGCGCATTATAAAAAATCACTTGATAATTATTCCGCCCCCAACTACATCGTCGTCTTCATAAAACACAGCCGATTGGCCGGGAGCAATGGCATTAACCTCACCGCCTGCCTGTCCGGTAGGCAGGTTGAATATTACCTGAATTTGGTCTTCATTCATTATCAGGTTCGACATTGTTCCTTTATCTTTATACCTGATCTTTGTTAAAACCTCAATATTTTCAGGCAATTGAGCATATTTAACCATGTTATATTTTCCAACAACCATGTTTTGTTTTTTAAGGTCATCCTTTGTTCCAAGCACAATCGTATTGCTTTCGGGATTAATATTGATAACATACTGAGGAATCCCTGTAGCAATGTTTAATCCTTTGCGCTGACCAATGGTGTAAAAAGGGAACCCTTTATGTTTGCCAAGAATTTTTCCGTCAGTGGAAATGAAATTACCTCCGTTATATTTCTCGGACAGCCCGTCAACCTTACGATTTAGAAAAGACCGGTAATCATTGTCGGGAATGAAACATATCTCATAGCTTTCCCTTTTCTCTGTGAGGTTATGATAGCCCATACTATCAGCTGATTTTCTGATTTCCCGCTTATGCAGGCTTCCTAACGGGAAGATTGTTCTTTTCAGGTAATCCTGTGAAAGCCCCCATAAAAAATACGATTGGTCTTTGGTTCCATCCACTCCTTTATAAAGAACATGCCTGTCGTTTTCTTCACGTATTCTTGCATAATGCCCGGTAGAGATAAATTTGCAGCCGAGCATATCTGCTTTTTTAAGCAACATGCCCCATTTAATATGTGTGTTACATAATACACAAGGATTTGGCGTTCTTCCAGCCAAATATTCATCAACAAAATTTTCAATAATAATCTTATTAAATTCTTCTCTCACATCAAGAACATAATGTTTAAAGCCCATCTTTTCGGCTACCTGCTTTGCATCGTTAATTGAATCAAAGCTGCAACAATATGATTCTTTTTTAGGACAAGAAGAAACATAGTCCCATGTTTTCAATGTAACACCAATCACTTCGTACCCCTGTTCATGCAAGAGAAGCGCTGCAATGGAACTGTCGATTCCACCACTCATAGCCATTAGTACCCTGCCTTTTTCTGACACAGAAATTATTTGTTTTGTTGATTATTTGCAGGTGAATTCAAATCTTCCGATTTCAGAAGAGCTCCGTCTTTGTATGTTTCTTTCAATATGCACACACCTTTTTCATCGAATTGCATCCAAACGCCATCTTTAAAATCGTTTTTATACACCCCCGATGTGAACACATTTCCCTCTGGATAATAAAATTTGTAAAGCCCTTCCCTCCTGCTATTATCAATCTTTCCTTCCGATTTTATTTTCCCATCGCTAAAATACATTTTCCAAGGTCCATGCCCATATCCATTCACATAGGTAATCTCTTCGTTAATGGCGCCGTTTTTATAATAAGACTTCCAAACTCCGTGTTTTTTCGTGGCTTTATAGTGTTCTTCAGCAATAAGCGTGTCGTTCTCATCATAATATTTCCATACGCTATCTTTTTTTGTGTTCGTATAAAAACCTTCCGCTTCTTTTTTACCATTGAAATTATACATTATGGTGAAGCATGATATTCCTGAATCAGAATAAACTGATGCAGCTTTAAGTTTGCCATTACCATAGTAATATTGAAATTTGCCCACAGGTTTATCATCTTTAAAAGCGCCTTCATATTTAAGGGTATCATTCACATATTTTTTCCAATAACTTTGTTTTTTACCTTTAGCATCCACTTTATTAATAGTATCGTTCTGACAAATAGCAGCGATAGGAACAATAGCCGAAATAAAAAATATGATAATAAGTCGTTTCATAACAGAAGTATAAACTTATTTAATAGCATTTCTAAAAACTTCACAAATCAATAATATCAAGCAAAACATAAAAAACACAAATCTACTAAAATTATAAACAATTGTTTGTTAATAATTTATGTTTGTTTGCAAAAAAACCCTAATTTACTGCAAAAATAAGGTTTTCTATGAGAAACAAATATTAACAAGCCATATCGCCTGCGTTTTTCATTGCAGACAACAGATTATATGCTCCTTTGATAACTACTTTGCCTTTTTCAATAACAAAATCTTTTGGCAAAATAATTTCGGTGAAACCATTGTTTGAAATACCTTTTTGTACTTCTACCAATTTAAAAAGTGTAACTTCTTTATCGCCTTCTTTTTTTCGCTCAAAATAAGTGAAAATATAATGTTTATCATCAAATGTCAGTACAGCTTCATCAGGCAATGACGTTGTTGAATCATTGCTTGTTTCTATCAAAGCATTTACATACATACCCGGCAATAAGTTTTGAGCTTCATTATCAATAGAAGCGTAAACTTTAACGGTTTTATCATCGCCAATAGTTTTACCAACCTGATAAACAACTGCGGTTTGCTTTTTGCCTGATTTATTAGGCATTGAAAATCTTATTTTCTGACCAATTGAAACTTTCTCAATATCTTTTTCAAAAAGCGAAAGTTCCAATGTTAATTTTTGATTGTTTACGATTTCAAACATTACATCGGTTGGATTTACATATTTTCCGATATTAATATTTACAGTTTTAACATAACCATTGATAGGAGAAACAACAGATACAGAACTTGTGATTTTCTCTTCCTCTAATTGTTTTGCATCAATACCTATCAGTGCTAATTTTTGTTCAAGTGCAAATACTTTTATTTTCAAAATTTTGTATTCCGAAAGTGCCAGTTGATATGTCTTTGCAGAGTTGACATTTTCTTTATACAAATCTTTCTGCCTGTTGTAATCGGCTTCAGCAAATTCAAGTTTATTTTTACTTTCAAGATAGTTTTGCTGTAATTCAATAAATTCAGGATTTTCAATAACGGCAAGCACCTGTCCTTTTGTAACAGGACTGCCCTGAACCAAATCAGTACTCTTTACAAATCCGCCCATATTTACTGAAACAGAAACAAAATTTTGAGGCGGTACGTTTACAATACCGTTCACTTTTAAAACATTGCTCAAAACTTTATGTTCTACCTGCCCTAATTCAATACCCGCCGCTTTGTATTGGTCGTCGTTCATTTCAACAGTGTTTGGAGGCAAAACTTCGTGTTCATCACTTTCGTGAGTTGATTTTGATTTATTTTTGCAGCTTACAACGAGCAAGCTAAAAATCATAATTAAGAAAAAAATATTTGTTTTCATTTTTTTAGATTTAAAAAGGTTAATAAATTGAGTTTAATAATTTTTGTTACAACCGCAAGAACAAGGTTTATCACTTTTTGCTTTTTCAAAACACTCTTTGCCTTCTTTAAAAGATAGCAATGCAATACCTACAGAGCCGATTATATCTGCATAAGCAAAATGAGTAAGTTCATATACACCGCTTGCCAATAGTAACACAACGGACATATAAATACAAACTATTGTACATCTTGCATCTGCAATTATAGGTTCTGAATGTAATTTTCTTCCAGTTTGGAGTTTCCACAAAGCAAGAAAAATCATAACTGCAATAGAAATACATGAAATAATAATACCCCAAAATGTTGTTTGAGGCTTGCTGCCTGATAAAAAATTAATAGTTGCTGAAATTAATAAACCTGCTGAAAGAATATAAAAAGAATATCCTGTTATTCTTAAAGCGTTTTTTTCAAATTTACTTTTTGTGTTGTATGCGTTGCGTTTAATTTGTAAAATCATATAAGCAATACCAATGGCTGATATTGCTTCAATGAAGCTGTCAACGCCAAAACCAAATAAGGTTAATGTATCATCAACAAAACCGAAATATGTAGAAACTAATCCTTCGATAATGTTATAAGCGATTGTAAAAATACTCAAGCCATATGCTATTTTAAATAATCGCTTCTTTTTTATATCATCTGTTTCTGTTAGTATCATGATTAATATTTTTAAAGTTTACAACAAGTTTAATTAGTTTTCCCCATGATTTTATCAATTGCAATTACTGATAGATTATACTGATACAGCATTTGTAAATAATTGCTTTTAATATCCAATGCTTTATCAAGATTTAAAACATATTCTACATAATCAATATTGCCAGCCTTGTAACTTTTTCCTGATTGCCCGATGATTAATTCTGATTGTAGGAGTGCTGTTTTTTCGTAATATTCAAGACTTGTTTTATATTTCTGATATTCCTGTAAAAGTGTTTGAAATTCGCCGAAAACAACAGATTTGTAATATTCATAATTGTTTTGTGAAATCAGCTCATTGATTTTTGATGCTTTGATTTTAGCTGATTGAGAGAAAAACAATAATGGAATTGATATACCTGCCTGAACTCCGGTAAAGCGATAACCCGCCTGAATATCTTTATTTGACTGGTTAAAATATCCTACAGAATATTCAGGCAACAATTTTAATTTTTCAACTTTTGTTTCAATACTGCTGATTTTAATTTGCTGTTGAAATAATGCTAAAACAGGGTTATTTGTAATTGCAGAACTATCAGTGATTAAAGTAAATTCCGCTTTTTTGAAATCACTTTCATTGATAGAAATATCTAATTTTTCATTTAATAAAACTTTTAACTTTTCTTGAAAAATCAGAATATCAGCATTTGTTTGAGCAATCAAAGTTTTTATTTCCATCAGCAGGGTTTGTGCTGCAATTTTTTCAAGTAAAGGGCTTTCGCCTTTTTGAGTTTTAAGTTCGGCAGCTTTATAAAAATTTGTGAAAAGGCTGTCCTGATATTTAAGCAGTTTTAGTTTTGAAAGATAGTAAGCCAGACTGAAATAATTTGATTTTACATTGCTTATAATCTCTGCTTGTGTTAAGATTAAACCGATTTCAGAATTTTTAATATTCGCCTTTGCAAGTTTGGATTGTCCGATGTTTAAACCAAGGCTTGGAAACGATTGTGATATAGTCAGGTTATTGTCTTTAACGAGTGAGTTTGTTTGTCCATAAGAATAATCAAAATCTGTTTTTCTGAACTCCCAGCTTGCATTTTTTATTTTTTTCTGATATTCAATTTGCAAAGATGCTGATTTGATATTACCGTTATTTGCCAATGCCTGTTTAACGGCTTCATCTAATGTATAGATTTTCTGATTAGCGTTTTGCGCTTGTGCAGAATTTGGAAAAGCAAATAAACTTCCGATTGAAAAGATTATTAAAATAATAGGCAAAGTTGAGTTTATCTGAATTTTTCTTTTTCTTGAAAAAAGAACATACAAAACAGGCAAAACAATTAAAGTTAAAAGGGTTGCTGAAATTAAACCACCGATTACAACTGTAGCAAGTGGTTTTTGAACTTCTGCCCCTGCCGATGTTGAAATAGCCATAGGTAAAAACCCAAGTGAAGCAACCGCTGCGGTCATAATAACAGGACGAAGACGTGATTTTATTCCCTTTAGGACACGTTCATATATATCAACAATTCCTTCTTCTTTTTCGAGCCTGTTAAATTCGGCAATTAATACTATGCCATTTAATACTGCAACTCCGAATAAAGCTATAAAGCCAATACCTGCTGAAATGCTAAAATTCATATCACACAAATACAGAGCAATTACGCCACCAATAGCTGACATTGGTACGGCAGAATAAATTAGTAAAGTTTGTTTTATAGAATGAAATGTAAAAAACAGTAAAACAAAAATTAATAACAATGCGACAGGTACAGCAATAGCAAGGCGTTTTTTAGCTGCAACAAGGTTTTCAAACTGACCCCCATAAGTAATATAATAACCCGGAGGTAATTTCACCTCCTTATCTATTATAGGACGTATTTCCTCAATAATTGATTCCACATCACGATTACGGACATTGAAACTTACAGTAATTCTTCTTTTGGTGCTTTCCCGTGAAACCTGTGCTGTTCCTGTTTTAATCTCAACAGAAGCTAATTGGTCGAGTGTTATTTGTCCGCCTTTTGGCAAAGGAACATACAGACTTTTTATGTATTCTATATCTTGTCTGAAATCCTGAGCAAACCGCACCACTAAATCAAATCGCTTTTCTTCATCATATACTACACCAGCGATGTTTCCAGCAAAAGCTGTTTTTAACAAATTATTTATGTCAGAAATATTTAAACCATACTGTGCAATTTTTTTGCGGTCGTATATTACTTGTATCTGTCCTGCTCCGGCGACTTTTTCTATAGTTATTTCTTCTACTCCTGTAACAGGTTTGATTAACTTTTCTATTTCTTCTGCTATTTGTGCAAGTATTTCAAGATTGTCGCCAAAAATTTTCACGGCAACATCTTGTTTTGAGCCTGTCATTAATTCGTTGAAACGCATTTGAATGGGTTGTTGCAGGGTAAAAACCACGCCTTTTAAAACAGATAATTCTTCCTGCATTTTTTCCATCATTTCTTCCCGTGTTTTTGCTGAAGTCCACTCACTTTTATCTTTCATAACAATAATATAATCTCCGGTTTCCATTGGGGTAGGGTCGTTTGGAATTTCACCTGTGCCGATTTTACAAATAGCATGTTTTACTTCGGGGAATTTTGTCATTAAAATTTTATTTGCTTTTTCAACCGTTTCAATTGTATTGGACAAAGAACCACCTTGTAAGGTTATTACACCGGCGGCAAGATCCCCCTCTTCGAGATGTGGAATAAATTCACCGCCAAGAGAATTAAATAACAGTAAACTTGAAAAAAATAACACTAAAGAAATTCCCACAACCGTGAGCTTGTGCTTGAGAGAAATATTTAAAAGAGGAGTAAATGCTTTATTAATTCCACTCATAATTTTATCGGCAATATTTCTTTTATGTTCCGTTTTTTTACTCAAAAACAAAGCAGAAACAACAGGAACATAAGTGAGTGATAAAATTAACGCTCCCAAAATTGCAAAGCTGACTGTTTGTGCCATTGGGCGGAACATTTTCCCCTCAATTCCAACCAAAGCAAGAATTGGTAAATAAACTATCAATATTATTATTTGTCCGAATGTTGCAGAATTCATCATTCTTTTTGCAGCACTTAATACCTCGTTGTCCATTTGTTGAGCTGTAAGCACTTTTGCACCTACATGATGCGTTTTGCTTTGTGTAATCCGATGTACAACACTTTCAACGATGATTACCGCACCGTCCACAATCAAACCGAAATCTATTGCACCAAGACTCATTAAATTGCCTGATACACCAAATAAATTCATCAGGGAAATTGCAAAAAGCATTGAAAGCGGAATTACAGAAGCAACGATAAGACCGGCACGCAAATTTCCAAGAAGCAAAACCAAAATAAAAATTACAATTAAACCGCCTTCAATAAGGTTTGTTGATACAGTGCCAATTGCACGATTAACTAAATCGGTA
>JBBAAT010000065.1:0-11259 GCA_041658145.1 Bacteroidales bacterium
AGAACATACGACGGCAAGATCATTGGAACCGATCAGGGAACCGACCTTGCTTTAATTAAAATCGAAGAAAAAGACCTGCCTTATCTTGCATACGGTAATTCGGACAGTGTGAAATTAGGAGAGTGGGTACTTGCAGTGGGAAATCCTTTTAATCTTACATCCACAGTAACAGCCGGGATTATAAGCGCCAAAGCGAGGAACCTTAATATTCTCGGCAAGAATTCGTCTATCGAATCATTTCTGCAAACCGATGCTGTTATTAACCCCGGAAACAGTGGCGGCGCACTTGTTAACACATCCGGTCAGCTTGTTGGTATAAATGCTGCCATAGCGTCTAATACAGGTTCTTATGCCGGATATTCATTTGCTATACCTGTTAACATAGTAAAAAAAGTGGTAAATGACCTTTTACAGTATGAAGCATCAATAACACTAAAAAATAAAAATGGTGGCATTGACCTGGTTAAAAAGGATGACTCAAATATTATCGCCACGTTGGGCGCTACATTTGAAACTATTTCATCATATGATATGAAAGCATTGGGAATTGAATATGGCCTGAAAATTTCGAAACTTGAAGAAGGCCTTTTTCGCAGTGCCGGTATTCGTGAAGGCTTCATTGTTACGGAAGTTGATAAAAAACCTGTTAAAACCATTGATGATTTAAAAACAGCCTTGGAAAATAAAAAAGGAGGGGTGTTAATAGTGGGTATTTATCCTAATGGAATGCGGGCTTATTATGGTTTTGGAATGTAGATATACTGTAAACGGCATAAACCTTTCATTTTGTGAGAGGTATAGAGATATAAAGGTATAAGGTATAGGGAGCTTTATGGCATAGCCATCCCTATGGGAAAGCTATCATTTTCAATTATTTTATTTCCTTATACCATATTTCCTTATAACTTATTTAACAAATGCACAAATTTATCCCGTTTTAAGAATAAGAGAGGACGTATTAAATTGCTTATTATCAAGCGCCTAAACTGTTGAAAAATTATTTAGATAGATTATTTATAAAATCAACTTAATTGCTGTATCTTTGCAAAGTATTTAGCTGTTGTTTAAATAGATGGCTATCAGTAGATTAAATATAGAAAGAGGAAGTTATGCGACAACTCAAGATAACAAAATCAATAACCAATAGAGAAACCGCTTCATTAGATAAATATCTTTCAGAAATTGGGAGGGAAGGACTGATTACGGCAGAGGAAGAGGTGCAGCTTGCTCAAAAGATCAAAGTTGGCGACCGGCAAGCGTTGGAGAAACTGGCAAAAGCAAATTTGCGTTTTGTTGTTTCGGTTGCAAAACAATATCAAAATCAGGGATTGAGTTTGCCGGATATGATCAACGAAGGAAATCTCGGGTTGATAAAGGCGGCACAAAGGTTTGATGAAACGAGAGGATTTAAATTTATTTCGTATGCCGTATGGTGGATCAGGCAATCCATTCTGCAAGCTCTTGCCGAACAGTCGAGAATTATTCGTTTGCCGCTTAATCAGGTGGGTTCTTTGAATAAAATTTCAAAGGAAGTTTCACGATTAGAACAAGTGTTTGGGCGACATCCATCAACAGATGAGATTGCCAATGCAATGGATATTTCTGAAGAAAAAGTGGCTGATGCTTTAAAGATATCAATGCGAAGTTTTTCGGTGGACGCTCCCTTGGTACAAGGAGAAGATTCAAGTTTTCTTGATGTATATGTGAATAATGATTCACCCAATACCGACAGTGGTTTGATCCATGAGTCGCTTTCAAAAGAAATACAGCGTTCTCTTTCAACCCTTACAGAGCGTGAAAGAGACATTATTAACTTGTACTTTGGTATTGGCATCAATCATGGACTGACACTTGATGAAATAGGCGCTAAATTTGGTCTTACAAGAGAAAGGGTACGACAGATTAAGGAAAAGGCTATAAGAAGGCTTAAACACACTGCCAGAAGCAAGTTGCTAAAAGCGTATCTCGGACAATAATTAGATTGCTTCATCCCGATGAAAAATCGGGATTCGCAATGACGACATTACGGACAAACCTAAATAGCCTCTCTAAAAAGCGGAAGGAATTAAATTCGATTAAATTTATAGAATGCCTGGCAGGCTCCTTCGCCTGAAACCATACATGCGCCAATGGGATTTGAGGGGGTGCAGGCTTTTCCAAATAATTTACATTCTTTCGGATTTTTTAATCCTTTCAAAATCTCTCCGCAAATACAGCCTTTTGGCTCTTCCGGTTCGGGAACATCCACAGGGATCATGCGTTCTGCATCCCAGGTTCCGTATTTTTCCCGTATCATCAATCCGCTTTGTGGAATAGTTCCCAATCCGCGCCACCAGTCGTCGCGAAGGTTAAATACATCGTTTATGATTTGCTGCGCCTTTACGTTGCCTTCGGGCTTTACAACGCGTTTATATTGTATTTCAACCTTTGCTTCACCTTCCTCAAATTGTTTTACCAGCATGTAAATTGTTTGCAAAATATCTACAGGTTCGAATCCCGAAATAACGCAACCAAGATTGTATTGCTTTGCAATAGGTTCATAAATGCCTGATCCCGTAATTGTGCTGACATGCCCCGGACAAATGTATCCATTTATCCTTACACCTTCATCAATAAGGGCAGCCATTGCAGGAGGCATGATCTTATGAGAACTGAAAAGATAAAAATTATTTACTTTTTGTCTGTACGCATTCACTATGGCAGCAGCGCTTGTAGGAGAAGTGGTTTCAAAGCCGATACCAAGAAAAATTACTTTTTTATCAGGGTTTTGTTTTGCAAGTTCAATCGCCATCAAAGGAGAATATACTATTCTGATATCAGCGCCATTTGCTTTTTCTTTTTCTAAAGATGATTCGGATCCCGGAACACGAATGAGATCGCCAAAGGTTGTAATAATCACATCTTTCATTCCTGCATATACAATTGCTTTGTCAATAAACTTCCTGCTCGACACACAAACCGGACAGCCCGGACCCGACACCAGACGGATATTAAAAGGAAGAAGCGAAGGGATTCCGAATTTCTGAATAGCCATGGTATGCCCACCACACACTTCCATTAAAGCAATCTCTTTTTTTGAAATGGCTCTAATGTTCTTTACAAGATCCAGAACAATTGATTTATCGCGATATTCGTCAATATATTTCATTAGTTTACAGTTTGGAGTTTGAAGTTTCCAGTTAGTTTAGAGTTATTTTTTGTATTTGGATCCTTTAATATCTGTTCTATTTAAATAAGCTATAAGTCCATTTATCATTTTACTAATCTCATCACTTTTCTGATATAGATTTTCGAATTCTGTTTTCGTTATGTAATCATTATCTAACGCTCTGTATAATTGTGAACGAAGTTCGCCATTTGAACCTTTTGCAATACCAAGGAACTGAATAAATTCGCCTTTACCACCACGTTCAAAGCCCTCTGCTATATTATCCATTACTGAACCACTTGATCTACGCGCCTGATTTTTCAAATCAAAATCTTTTGCAAAATTTCCTTTAGAGCTTATCAAATAAATTTCTTTTGAAAGCATTCGAGCTTTTTTCCATACTTCCAAATCTTCAAACTTTTCAATTGTAGCCATTTTATTTTTTTTAACTGTAAACTCTAAACGGGAAACAGGAAACTATAAATCACATCCGATCTTCAATTTCACCAAGTTCTTTCAGAAGACGTATTGTTTCTTCAGCTTCTTCCTTGCTAAGTCTTTCTATCGCAAACCCTGAATGAAGTAGTACAAATTCTCCGATTTTCGGATCTTCCAATAATTGCAGACTTGCATTTACGATGGTTCCGCCTATCGAAACTTTTGCCATTTCACCATCCATTGAGATGATTTCAGCGGGGATTGCTAAACACATACTAATTTAAGATTTTAGATTTATGAATTAATTTAACAACTTCTACTTTTTGCAGCCACAGCAAGCTGCCCCAAAGCAATCCCGCCATCATTTGACGGAACTTTACTGTGAGTATATACTTCAAATTTATTTTCTTTTAGTAAATTTTCAGCATTTTCTAAAAGATACCTGTTCTGAAAAACTCCTCCCGATAAAACCACTTTATTCAAATTATACTTGCTTCTTGCAAAGCATACGACCTCTACAATTGCAACAATTATTGTATTGTGAAATTTTGCAGCAATAACAGATGTTTCAACAAAATTTAGTACATCCTCAACAATTCCTTTTATTGTCAGGTCAAAACAAACAAATTGATTTATCTTATAATTATATTTCTCACCACAAACATTGTCAATTAACGATTCCAAGCGCATAGGAGCTTCTGCTTCAAAAGTATTGAAAGTGCAAACACCTGTAATTGCTGCCACAGCATCAAACAATCGTCCGGCACTGGAAGTCAGCGGGCAGTTCAACTTCTTGTCAATTGCCAATATTAAAAGATTTATTTTTTCTTTTGGAATATTTTTCAAAAAAGACAAATCCAAATTCAGAAATTCTTTTCCATATACTTTATATAAGTATGAAACAGCCATTCTCCACGGCTCTTCGGAAACCTTGTCTCCTCCGGGAACCGGCATATATTCAAAATGCGAAATTCTTTCGTAATTATTCAAATCACAAACAAAAAATTCACCGCCCCATATATTTCCGTCATCGCCATAACCGGTACCATCAAAGCTTACACCGATTACTTTTTCATCAAGATGATGCTCCGCCATGCATGAAGCAATATGAGCATGATGATGCTGAACAAACATTTCAGGAATATTCATTTCATTTACATACCTTGTGGAAAGATAATCAGGGTGCATATCACCTACTGCCAGCGCAGGCATTGCCCTGAAAAGCTTTTTAAATTGTCCGGTTGTTTCTTTATAAAAGTTGAATGTTTCAGGATTTTTCATATCTCCGATATGCTGGCTTAATATTGCCTGCCGGCTTTTACCGATACAAAAGCAATTCTTTAGTTCCGCTCCGGCAGCAAATATTCCTTCAGCGTTAAATCCAAGCCGAACGGGGTTTGGCACATATCCCCTTGAGCGCCTTATAATCCTTTCCTTTCCGTTAGCCACAAAAACCACAGAGTCATCGGTGCGGTTATATATATATCTATTGTATACAAGCAAAGCGTCAAAAATTCCGGATAATTTTTTTTTTGCTTCATCATTGTCAATTACAACCGGCTCGTCGGAGATATTTCCACTGGTTAACACAATAGCCTGCGTTTTCAAATGTTCAAACAACAAATAATGGAACGGCATATAAGGCAGCATCACCCCTATTGTGCCAAGTCCGTTGCTTACAGATTCAGGAAAAGAACATGATTTTTTTTCTTTTAATAAAACAATTGGTCTGCGCCACGACATTACAGACTTTTCTTCGGCGCTGTTTATTTCGGCATATTTTCCAACTATTTCTATATCCCTGAACATAACTGCCAGCGGCTTGCTTTCCCTGTTCTTCCGTTTACGCAGGCGTTTCACCGCAACATCGTTCAAAGCATCGCACGACAGGTGAAACCCGCCCAAGCCTTTCATCGCCAACACAAGCCCTTCATCAATAATGGAAGCAGCATTTATTACAACTTTTTCAAATTCCGTAAATCCTTCACCTTTATAATACAACTCATATACCGGTCCGCAATTATTGCATGCCACAGGCTGTGCATGAAAACGGCGATCAAGAATATCGGTGTACTCGTAATGACAGGTATCGCACATCACAAAATCTTTCATAGTGGTTTTATCTCTGTCATAAGGCAAATCTTTGATTATAGTAAAACGAGGACCGCAATTGGTGCAGTTTATAAAAGGGTAATTTAAACGATGTTCCTGAGTCTTTAAATCAGCGAGGCAGTCATCGCATACGGCAATATCAGGACTTATTTCAGTGATTTCATCAGAAAGATCGGCGCTTTTTACAATACGGAAGTCAGAATAATTTATGCATGGGATCTCTTTAACCTCAATGTTCTCAATATGCGAAGCAAGCGGTTTTTCTTTTTTTATTCTATCAGTAAAATCATTCATTTCATTATAATCAGCCTGAACATGAATAGTAACGCCCTCATTATTATTTTCCACTGTTCCGGTTAAACCCATTTCTTTGGCAATACGATATATAAAAGGACGAAAACCGACGCCCTGCACTAAACCTGATATGCAAATCTGATAAGTAATCTTCATGCGCTCGAAAGTAAACAAATATTTAGTGTTTGTATATAAAGTCGTCATTGCGAATTCCGCGGGTGCGGAATGAAGCAATCTAATTCAATTATTGTGTCAATAGATTGCTTCGTCGTACCTCCTCGCAATGACGTTCATATTGAATTTTTTAGAGATACCTTAAAGTCTTTTATTTACTCACTTTTTCATTCTTTTTCATTCTTTTCCTTTCAGTTTCATCCAAAATAATTTTTCTAAGGCGTAAAGATTTGGGTGTTACTTCAAGGTATTCATCTTCGGCAAGATATTCTAAAGCTTCTTCCATGGAAAACTTACGAGCCGGTGTAATCAGCAATTTATCATCGGAACCGGAAGCGCGCATATTAGAAAGTTTTTTTGTACGGATAATATTTACCACTAAATCATCTTGCCGGATGTGCTCTCCAATAACCTGTCCTGTATATACAGGGTCGTTTGGCTCAACGAAAAAAGATCCTCTGTCCTGCAGTTTATCTATTGAATAGGCAATAGCAGTACCTGTGTCCATGCTAATAAGCGCACCGTTTCTGTGTACGCCAATATCGCCTTTTAATGGTTCAAAACCTTTAAGCCGGTGCGCCATTACAGCCTCTCCTTCGGTTGCCGCAAGGATAAGATTTCTAAGGCCTATCAGTCCCCGTGAAGGAATAGAAAATACAATAATTATTCTGTCTCTTTTGGGAAGAATGCTTACAATATCGCCTCTGCGCGCAGTAACAAGTTCAATTATTTTACCAAGAAAGCTTTCCGGTGTATTAAAAGTAAGAAATTCAACAGGCTCGTGTTTAACACCATCAATATCTTTAATAATAACCTTTGGTTGCCCCAATTGCAGTTCATACCCTTCTCTGCGCATAGTTTCAATAAGTATAGAAAGATGAAGTATTCCACGACCATAAACTAAATAAGAATCCGGCGAACCTGTTTCCTCAACTTTTAGCGCAAGATTTTTCTCTGTCTCCAGAAAAAGCCTGTCGCGTAAATGACGGGAGGTTACGAGCTTTCCTTCTTTTCCATAGAATGGTGAATTGTTAATAGTAAAGAACATGCTCATGGTTGGTTCATCAACTGAAATGGGAGTAAGAAATTCAGGGTTCTCAAAATCGGCAATGGTATCGCCTATATCAAAATCTTCCAAGCCGAGCACCGCACAAATATCACCCGCTTTCACAGTATATTTCACACGTTCTTTTCCTAATCCTTCAAAAAGATACAACTCTTTAATTTTTGACTTCAAAATTTTTCCATTTCTTTTCACTAACGATACATTCATGCCCGCAGCAATTGATCCTCTATGAATACGTCCTACTGCAATTCTTCCGGTATAAGAAGAATAATCAAGTGAAGTAATCATCATTTGTAATCCACCTTCTGCTACAACAGGGGCAGGTATATGTTCAATAATTTTATCCAGCAAATAACTAACATCATCAGTAATATTTAACCAATGGTCCGACATCCACCCTTGCTTTGAAGAACCGTAAACAGTGGGAAAATTTAGTTGATCTTCAGTAGCGCCCAGCGAAAACATAAGGTCAAAAACAGCCTCCTGGGTACTTTCGGGATCGCAATTAGGCTTATCTACTTTGTTAACAACTACAATAGGTTTGAGATTAAGTTCGAGCGCTTTTTCAAGTACAAAGCGAGTTTGCGGCATAGTCCCCTCAAATGCATCTACCAAAAGAAGTACACCATCTGCCATATTTAAAACACGCTCAACTTCTCCACCAAAATCGGAGTGTCCGGGAGTATCAATGATATTTATTTTATATCCCTTATAATGTATGGACACATTTTTTGCCAATATTGTAATTCCGCGTTCACGCTCCAATTCATTACTGTCAAGTATCAATGCCCTTACCTCCTGGTTATCACGAAACATCTTAACCTGATGAAGAATGCGGTCGACCAGGGTAGTTTTGCCATGATCAACGTGAGCGATAATGGCAATATTTCTAATTTTATTCATTCAACTACTAATAATATAATTTCAAATATTGCGCGAAAGTACATATAATTCCCGCTTTATGCTAAAAAACTTAACCTGATTGATTCATAAATATGAGTATCTTCGTGCTACTTAGAATCTTTACGTCTTCGTGGCATTTTGATTTTTCTGTAGCTAAGTCGCCAAGTCACAAAGAATTTGAAAAATTCTTAAATAATTCCGATTAACAAACATGAACAATTTTATTACTTTTGTGAAAGTTTTTGTCAGCTAAATAATCTTTTTATATGGTGGTCAGGCAAAATTGCGAAAATTGTAATGTGCTCACGAAATCTTTTTTTAGCAAGCTTGCTAAGAGTGATTTACTTGATCTAAGTGATAAAAAAAGTTGCATTCCTTATAAAAAAAATCAGACTATTTTCACTGCCGGAACCAGGCCAAACGGAATTTTCTGCCTTAATAAAGGGAAAATCAAGATATATAAAACAGGAGCCTACGGAAAAGAACAGATAATCCGATTTGTCCTACCCGGAGATATTTTAGGATTGCGTTCATTTTTTTGTGATCGGAATTATACTTCCACTGCTGTTGCAATTGAAGATTCGTTATTGTGTTTCATCAACAGACAGGATTTTCAATTTCTTTTAAATAAATATCCGCAAATAACAAATTCAGTAATTGCATCGTTGAGCAATTTGTTAGATGAAGCCAATATTAAAATTACTTCTCTTGCTCAAAGACCAGTTAGAGAAAGGCTTGCAGAAACTTTACTGACGTTAAACAAAATTTTCAAACCCGATTCTCCTTCCACTGCTAAACATTCTGTGGTAACATTGTCGAGAAAAGATATTGCAAACTTAGTAGGTACTGCAACAGAAACTATTATAAGACTTTTATCCGAATTCAAAAGCGATAACCTCATCTCAATAAAAGGCAGGAAAATCACTATCCTCGACTTAAAGGGACTTAACAGAATAGCCAATCTTTGATTTTTCATCTTTTTCTTCTTAACATACCTTATTATTTTATATCCTACCCGCATTTTAAAAAACTGACAATTATCATTTTCAAAAATGATATTTGTCATGTATTATTGTAATGAAATCATATAAACTTGCAAGCATTAAATGTGAATATATTAACAACTTCTGTTTTTTTCATTACTTATCAAGAAATCATACTATTAACTAATTTTTTCAAGCCAATTGAATATGGAAGAAAAAAAACTTACAGGTATATACTTTTATAATCCTGAAGGACTTTCCGAAACTGTCGATTTTTCTGAAGTTGCGACTTATGTGAGCAAAAATTCAGATATTTCTGTCGTATGGAATTACAATGATATCTCATTGTGTGATCACAGCAAGCTCGTAAACAAGATTAAAGAAAAAAAACTGCAAAGGATTATCATTGCCGGTAATATGCCGGGAATGGTAAAAAGTTTTTTTACTAAAGCAATGGTTGCCGCCGGAAATAGCCCTGAAGATGTATTTCTTGCCAGTTTCAAAGAACATGGAGCAATAAAACTTCAGGATACTGAACGTGCAAAGGCAATTATGGCATGCGCTATTCAAGGAGTATCATTTGATACTGGCGCCACTACGGAAGAAACTTCACTTAACCCTGACACGCTTGTAATAGGCGGGGGGATCGCCGGTATTCAGGCATCTCTTGAAATTGCCGATGCAGGACAAAAGGTTTACCTTGTTGAAAAAACAGGTACAATTGGCGGTCACATGGCTATGTTTGACAAAACCTTCCCTACTCTCGACTGTGCAGCATGTATCCTGACACCGAAAATGGTTGAAATTGGTCAGCATTCTAATATCAATTTGATGACTTACTGTGAAGTGAAAGGCGTTTCAGGCTCAGCCGGAAATTATAAAGTACGAATATTGAAAAAAGCCCGCCGTGTTAACCTTGCTACCTGTATAGGTTGCGGCAACTGCGCTGAAAAATGTCCCGGTATTGCAGAGAGCGAATTTGATGCAGCAACAACTACAAGAAAGGCTATTTATATACCTTTCCCGCAGGCAGTACCTAATAAATATCTCATTGATGCGGAAAGTTGTACTTATGTTAAAAATGGAAAGTGCGGAACCTGTGTAAAAATATGTCCCGTACCCGATTGTATAAATCTTGATGAAAAAGACGAAGAAGTTGACATTAATGTTGGTAATATCATTGTAGCAACAGGATTTAAAATTTTTGACGCCACACGCGCTGAACAATTTGGATACGGAAAGTTTCCGAATGTACTTACTTCACTCGAATTCGAACGATTAGTGAATGCAGCCGGTCCAACAGAAGGGAATATCACTTTCAGAAGTGAAGATAAAAAAGGCAGAAAAATCTTTAAAGGTGACAGCGATATTCCCAAGCGTGTTGCAATTATTCATTGTATAGGCAGCCGTGATGAGAATTATAATAAATACTGTTCAAAAGTATGTTGCATGTACTCACTTAAATTAGCTCACTTAGTTGTTGAAAAAATTCCTGATGCAAATGTAAGCGAGTACTTTATTGATATGAGGGCTTTCGGAAAAGGATATGAAGAGTTTTACGAACGTATCAAACATGAAGGTGTTCGCATGATCCGCGGAAGGACGGCAAAGATCGAACAAAGCGGAAACCAGTTATTGTTACGCAGCGAAGATATTATCGGCGGAAATCTTCTTGAAGAAAAAGTTGATATGGTTATCCTTGCTGTAGGATTGGAACCACGCGAAGATTCGGCAAAATTAGCAGACATGTTAGGTATAGAAAGAACAGAAGATGGCTGGTTCATGGAATTAAATAATATCAGCAATCCTGTAAATACATACACCGGCGGAATTTCTATTGCAGGTGTATGTCAGGGACCTAAAGATATACCGGATACCGTTGCACAAGCTTCTGCTGCTGCATCAAGAGTTTTACAAAGTATAGTGAAAGGCAAAATCAATAAAAGCATAAAAGATCTTTCGCTTTCCCAAATAGAATCGCAAGTAAAAAAACTTAGTTGTTATTCAGGTAGTGGGCAGGAGGCAGCGGCAGGAGGCAGTCAAAAATAAAATATGGAACAAGGATATAAAGATTTGAAAGTGTATCAACTTGCATACAAGTTGGCTATGGAAATTTTTGAAATCACAAAATCATTTCCGAA
>JBBAAT010000066.1:0-11141 GCA_041658145.1 Bacteroidales bacterium
GCGCATAGCAATTGTTCCCATTGGTTACGCCGACGGGCTGAGCCGTAAATTAGGCAATGGCAGGGGAAAGCTTTTTGTGAATGACCGCCCCGCAGAAATTGTCGGCGATGTTTGCATGGATATGTGCATGATAGACATCACGGATATCCCCGCCAATGAAGGCGATGATGTAATTGTGTTCGGAGCGGAAAACTCTATCTCCAATTTTGCCGCTGATATGGAAACCATCCCTTACGAAGTATTGACAAGTGTTTCGAGAAGAGTGAAACGTGTGTATTACCAGGAATAGCAAATACCTGTTATGGGCAAGGTTTTCGTCTTTAGTATTTTTAAATTACTGTTGTCCGGTAAAAAGTTTTAAAGAAGCCGAAGCATAATAAAATATATCTCAAAAAAACCCCTGATAACAAAGAAAATCTTCGTCATCAGAGGATAAGTACTTAATAAATTACTTATTTTTTATCTTTCAATCTCTGCAATGCTTGTTTCGCTGGATCGGCTATCTCTTTTTCACTGCTTGCTCCAAGTTTAGCAAGTGCACTTTGCCCTTCTTTTCCACCATATGCCTCAATGGTATATACATAATAACTTCGGTAGTAAGGCTTCAATGTTTTATTGTTAACCATTTTAACAGCTAAAGCAAATGCTTTTTTGGTGTCAATACCTTCTTTGGCTTCGTAAGAAATATAGTTAGTTAAAGAACGGCTTGTAGATGAACAATAATCTTCACTTGCTCCAAGTTTTTCAACTGTTTCAAGAACCTTGTTGTATCCTTTTACAGATTTCATATAACCAAGACCTTCAAGCGATGCGCCAACTATTGCAGAAGATGGACTTATAAGAAATCCCACATACATATCCTCTACTTTTTGATATTGGCTTCTTTCTTCAGCACGCCATACTACACCAAGGCATGCTATGCGAACTTCTTCCGATTCATTTGGATCATTTGCAAGGCTAACCAAAAGATCAAGAAGCCCCGGTTTTGTAAAACTGTTTTTTCCTGATAAACGTATTAATTCTTTTCTTCCTCTTTTCTCGATATTTTTGTCTTTTATTGCAGCGTGAATATCCTTAAGCAATGCTTCGTCATTACAAACCAACCAACCTGAAAGTAATTGACCAAGTGTTGAGCCTACGTATGAATTCTCATCGTACTTTTCTTTTTTAAGAGCATTCAATACTATTCGTCCGTAAGTTGGATTTTTATAGTGGTCACTACTACCAACCCAAAAGTTAATTGCGTGTGCGCAAGCAGCGCTTCTGGAGCCGCTGGTTGATTGAGCAATGCCGTTAAACAAATCATCAACTAAATTTTTTACGGTTGTATCTTTTGCCATGGCGGCAATTCCCTCACTCGCTTTAGTGTAGTCCGCACAATTTGTGTTTTGTTCTTTGCATGCGGCAAGATCAGTAATTAAAGTGTCAAGCTTTGCATCCATCTTCCTAACATTGGATTTTTCGTCATCTTTACCTTTTCCTCCTCCGCAACTTGTCAGGATAATTGAAGTAAACAAAATTACTCCTAAAATTGTGATCGATTTTTTCATGTTTTTATTATTTAAATTTTTCCCTACTCATTTGGCTTTTCGGTCTTGCCCCGTTTTTTGAGTGGTCGCTGGTCTCCACTTTTATTTATTGTTATTGTCATTCGAAAAACTGTCTATAGATGTCAAAATTAAAATTTACTTATGTATATCATCTATGTTGTCTTTTAAACTTGCCCATAGCTATTGGCATGCTGTATTATAGCTATTTCTACTATATCAATAAAAATGTTAATACTTCACTAATTTATCAGAGTATTCATGGGTTTTGCCATCATTATCAACACCTGTAATTCTGAAATAATAAGTGCCCTTACTCAAATTAGCAGGTTGCCATAATACCGTGTGCGGACCAATGGTAGCAGGACAATCTCCTATGTACGAAATCTTCTTTCCTTCTGCAGTAAATATGTCAATGTAAACACCGGCTATATCTTTACCCAATTCGTAGTAAAAGCCGGTTCCTTTAGTAAACGGGTTTGGGTTTGCATGTACATTATTGATCCATGGTCCTTCAAGCACAGGTATAAACAGTGTTTTGGTATTATTGTTTTCACAAACTTCACATATCGAATCCTCTGCATCAATCTTAGAGTAAATTGTTACTAAGTATGCATCAATAGGTACAGTGTAAGAAAACGAATACGTTACTGTTTCATGCGCATTTAAAATATTATAATGCTGTTCGGCAATTTTAACAGAATCGTTACCCGTAACAGAAAATGCCCTTAACCAGACATTGTTGACCGGAATGGCGCCATTCGTAAAGTCGATGATAATATTGAGTTCTCCGCCCTTTTCTACTTCCTGCTTATCTGATGTCAGGTTTGCCAGTTTCAGATCAGGTGCGGGAAAAATCAGTAACGATGTGTCCGGGTATGCGTAATGCGTGGATGTAAACTGCCCGTTGTAGCTTATATCAATCTGCGAAATAACATTAACCAGATTGAAAATGGAATCGCAGGTTTTTTCATCCAGCCTGAAGTGTATGAATAGATCTTTAAGCTGCCCGGGTGTAAAAGTGCCCATAGATGCATGAACTACCGGCTTGGAATACGTACAATAAGATGGCAGGCTGTCTGTAAGCACATAAAATGTTGAGCTATGTTGAACATCCAGTTCCGTATTGAGGGCGATATCGCTGCCGGTGTTGTAAACTGTCAGCAGGGCTACCACATCAAGTTTGCTGTTGGGTCTGATAATAATTGAATCATTACCTCCGACCAATATACCGTTTACACTGTATATCTTTTTACTCACTATAATTCTCGGCCCGATAGGAATAACACTTACTATATCGTCGGTTGTATAATAAGCGGTATCGGAATATGTATAATTCAACTGCTCAGCGGTTGTAATGTTAACAATATCTTCCATGTTGGCATTATAGGTATTTACTTCTCCTTGTTCAAGAAGGTAAACCTTTGAGGTGTCTACTGAAGGAAAACCAGGGAAAGCACTTATATCAATTACTTCCTTATTATTACTCTGATTATATGTAGCAGGTAATGTGCTGGTCATAGCAGAGAAATCGGTATAGTTGACATCGTTTAACGACCATTTCACATTTTGCAAGCCTTTGAAATTACTTGTAGTATTAACGGTAAGGTCAGTAAGGTCGCCGTCTCCGATAACTAATTTTTCAAATTGCATCACATTACCTCCG
This sequence comes from Bacteroidales bacterium, assembly GCA_041658145.1. Lineage (GTDB taxonomy): Bacteria > Bacteroidota > Bacteroidia > Bacteroidales > CG2-30-32-10 > JBBAAT01. The sequence continues at coordinate 3,214 of JBBAAT010000066.1, forward strand.
GCGTTTTTCTGGGCAACGCTAAACTGCACAGGAGGAACATCATAGTTAAGCGATCCATTGTTAGCGCCATCATAGTGAATTTTTTGCCCCGACATTGTAAATTCAATATTATAAACTCCTTTGGGAAGTGTTTCATCCACACTAATCAGGAACATAAAATACGCCCTGCGTGAAGGTTGCAACAAGTTAAGGGTATCACCCATTTTCACTAATACTTCATGATCGGGTTGATTAAAGCGCCAACCAGTGATAAATGACCCAATCTGGTCGCCGGAATGCAGAACTACTCCTGTAATGGGATCAACAACTGCTGGAACAAGTGGTCTTGGGTATGCCACATATTTCAGCACTATATGCGTATTACCAAGTTGAGGAAAAATAACAGGGGTAATATTCGTATTTACAAAGTTGTCATCAGTGCCGTTAACCACGGTTACCATAGCCTCGATAAATGTTCCACTAACTGTTTGCGGATAGTTAACAAGGTCGGGATTATTCGGGTCTGCCTGTGGAACTAAGGTAATAGTTTTGTGATCTACTGCGGGATCAATGATAACAGACATAGTAACAGCAGGATCAATCAAGCTGCACGGATCTTTTCCACCTGCATAAGTGGAAACGGAAACATCGCCATAGCCATAAGACACATGATATGGATCGAAACTGCCGTCAAACTCATGAGGCTCATTAAGGTCTTCGATGGTATGCTTTACATAGCATGTATCTATACCGAATTTAACAACCGATGGGCTGGCAGTAGATGTTAATGAAATATCCATTCCTTCTGCAAAAGCCGACAAGGTATGAGAAAAAATTACCCAGGGCGAACCACCGAAAATTTCTTCTACAACAAGCCAGCCGCCCTTACTGATATCAACAATGCCTTCCTTCCCTTTGCCCTCATAAACGGCGTTAATCGTAAAATGAACTTTTCCAAGATCATCAAAGAAATCACTACCATAAGTATTATCATTTCCGCTTGACCAGCCTTCATCAACCTGTCCGGCCATGCCTGCATCATTATGCGGATACACATGAGGCGTTCCTGCCGGATATGCTTCACCGTCGCCTGTCATAAAAGCATCGTGCAGATAACCGGTAGGCGAATGAAAACGATCGCCCCGGTCATCAATCCAGTCATCAATGCCATCAAAATTTTTATCACAGAGCGCAGGAGGAATCAGCAATTGGGGAATATGGATGTGATAACGAAAATCATCTTCCCATATACTGATGGAATCTTGCGTATGAGGGTTATCAAGCCATTTCTGATAGGAATGCCCGTCCACCTGAACAATGGAATTGATATCATAACTACTGTCGGGTAATAAGGGCAGTGTGATTCTATAATCGGAAAAACCTTTTGGAATATCGTAAATCATATAGCCAAAAACGCCATCACCAAGGGCATCAATTCCTTCAGCGGCAAGAGAAGGGTCGGTATAATCCACATCATGTCCTGCGTTCCGTATCCAATAGTATGAGTATTCTGTTGAAGCATCCACATCAAAAGTAATATTAGCTTTTCCGCGTTCGGGAAGCGTTTGTAATATATTGCCTAATATATCTCTGATGATAAAATTATTCGTCAGATATTCAAATTGCAAAGGATTTGGAAGAGGAACATAGTAAGTATAGGTGGTTCTGATAGGAGTCTTCTTCGCTTCATTAAATATTGTTTTATAATCAATGTTGGAATAGTTGGAACGGGAAGGAGTAGGATTATTCATATCAATTTCTTCTCCGCCCATCGAAAGAACAGCAATGAACTCGTTATGCGGTTGCGGAACAGTTCCCACACAACTATCTGTCGGGAGTAATGTGTAATGCTGCGCGGCGGTATCAATAAATGTATAGCCTTCGTAATTATTTATGCTTTGATAAATCAGTTGAGTCCAGTTTATATTACCTGTTGAATCCCTGTCCATCCAGTATGTCCATGATGTATCCGCAAGGTTAGGATTTTGAATATCGGGAGAATACGGATAAAACATGTTCGCTACGGAATCCGTTACCGTTCCGTTTACATAACCGATGCCTGCAGCCATGCCAACAAGGTCAGGAGGATCAACCCATATTTCGTAAGAACAATAGGGATCATAAACCTGATGTCCCGCCACCTGATTAATATTCCATGTAACTTTCCACACTTTGATTTTATCGCCTGATTCACCTGTTTCAGGTATTCCATCATTATTCAGGTCCTGCGCCCTTAAACCATCGTGATCAATATCTTCAAAATAAGGAACGGTATCTCCCGTAGCCAGTCTGTGCCAGGGGTTCTGCCAGTAAACGGAATCTTCCACAATCGCATAACCTTTTGGGTAAATTGATGCTGTGTCGAGCCAAACATCCGGATGCCCGTTGCTGTTCATGTCAAAGCCGGGTTGATTCTGATTATCGCTTCCGTGAAGCACATCCACATACTTGCCTCCTGGTGTTTTCAACACAGGCACATTTAAACTATGGTCAATCCAGTAAAACGGAACATCCTTCGGAATATATTGTACATACTGCGTTTGTTGTGCAGATGTCCGTTCCTTGTTCTCCATAATCATAAACACTTTGAACGGTTGATAAAATATCCCGAGAAAATTTTTCCAGTTGAGATCGGCATCGGCAACAATATCGGCGCTGAACATTATATCTGCAAAAGCATTGCATTTATTGTAGGAGTGTTTACCTTCAGGATCAGAATAAGTGGACAAATTGTTTGACGCATTGATATAGGTACTCCATGTCATATAATTGTCAATATCCTGGTGTGTCTGTGAGTTGACAGGAGGAGTTTTAAGGCGGTAAACGATGACCGATTCAGATTGAGCAGGAACGAAAATGCCTGTAATCTCAAGGTTATTGCCGTTAGTAGAATACGTGATACCAGGCGTTGTTACATCCACAAAAGAGAAATAGCTGCCGATACTTTCATTGATTTTAATTCCAGAAACCGCGTCAGGTGAAAGATTTCGGATTTTCACCCGTACTTCAAAGGTGTCCACTTTATCATAAGCGATAGCATTTTTACCGGCATTAATACCGTTTGGCAGGTCATTGCATAAGGAGCGGGTTACGTCTATATTATTTGACAGGGCATACAAGAGGGTATTAAAAGTCCACTGCAGTTGTCTGCTGCCATTCAGAATTTCACTGTTACCGCCTACTGTCGGGATACCCAGGTTACATATAATTCTTCCGCCGTTTGCCTGAGAACCTTTCAAAACAAAAACAGCAGGGTCGGAATTGACGGACAATAGAGCTATAACCTCTGCACTACCGATATTGACATGCGGAACCGAACTTGCATATAGATAATTTCCGGTTGCGTCTGTTGTAAAGGAAATCGGGTTAGAGGGACTTGTAACATTGATTGCTACAAGGTTTGTAACAGGATCAGCATTGGTGAAGTTTGAAAAATCAACTGCTCCCTGACTCAGATAGCCGAGCTTTTCAATAAGGTATGCAGCATTGCCTTCGGCATATATGGTTCCGCCTTTGCTCAGGAAAGTATCAATTTTAGCTTTCATGTATGGGGAAGCAGCAATAACGCTATCCATATAATATTGTGTATTATTTCCGTTTACGGCAAAAGAAGGGAAGATTAATAGTTTTGTAGAAGACGGCAGGTAAGCAGTATCAAATGTATGCTCGTTAACATAGGAATACATATCGTTAAAGAGGTATGTGTCGAACGAATTTTTAAAATACATGGATTCCCACGAGATACCTACATTATTGTGCTTGATGACGCTACGAAAAACAGCTACAGGTTTCTGTGTACGCTTAAATTGTATGGAATAATGCTCCGCTCCCTGCCAGTTGTAGGCGGAATAGGCGACTGACGTAACCGAAGAATAAGCGGCAGGAATAGTATCCGCTACTATAAAGCTGCCTTTATCGTTGCCCGATTTCGCCCAATATACGGAGTACTCGCCGTATTTTGGAAACAGAAGGCTGTCAATGTTGCCACTAAAACGGTAATCCTCATTGGATTTTCCTAATACTAATTTATACGCTTTCAGAAAATCACTCTGGGAATTGTCGGTGGGAATAATAAACCCTTGAGAAAAAACAATTCTTGTTATAAAAAATGCTGAAAGCATGAAAAGTAAGCGTATATGTTTTTTCATAGTAATTCCTCCAATTTTTTTCAAACATACAAAAATTTTAATAAATACACAAATAACTATCGGGCACCTCTAAAAACCTCATCGTCATTGCGAACCATGAGGAACGAAACCTGCCTGCCGGTAGGCAAGCTCGCAATGACGTTCTAATTGAGTTTTTAGAGATGCCCTATCGTAAACTCCACCAAACCTCGTTTATTAAAATTTCGGAGTTGTAGGTTTTTTATGTTTCGTTTTGCTTTTTAAAAAACCACAGCTTATAATGGGTGCATGTTTTTTAGTCGGGACAGGAAGGTTATAGAAAACACCGATATATGTAAACAGGAATTTATCTGTCGCAGCGTTTCCTTTTCTGCTGCCAACACTATTAACTGTAATATTATCGATATAATCTGTGAAAGTGTAATGAAATACAGCCCCTGCTCTTAAAGTAAATCCGTTGTTTAAATTTGCTTCTGCTGACAAGCCAAACGGTATACCAATTGCGGATTTTGGATAGATGCTTACATTGTCAAGATTCAGGTTGCGGTAATTGGTTTCATAAATATAATCCCGGTCGATAATTGCAGCCGAATTTTGATTTATCAGGTTTTCCGGAAGGTTTCGTATACTGCCATCGTCCCAGTAATAATAGGTTTCTCCTTTTGAATTTTTCAAATCGCCGGAAGGGCTGAAAAAAATTCCCTCCATGCCGACAAAAACATAAGTAGCAAATCGTTTGTGAAAAAGATTTAAAAATTTGCAGGAAATGCCAAGCTGCGGAGCCAAGATAGATGTTTTGAAATTCAGATTACGTTGAGTTGTCCACTCCTCACCAAGTATATTGCCTGAAAAAAACCCGGCAGATAAACGTATTGATTTAAAAACCCCCCGTTCCATTATAATCTGTGCGCCATAACGGCGATAGAACGGAGCGTCAAGGCTATTGTTATTTATGTCCCCGAAGTAAGAAGTTACACCAAGGCATAAGCCTATACAGACTTTGCTTCTTTGCGGGTCATCGGCACCCGGAAGCTTATCATACGAAAGCGGAAAAGTACAATAAACTTGTTTTGCTGAAATAACAAGAAGAAAAAATGCAGTAATTTTAAGAAGCCGGATATTTATCATGGCGAGGTTGGGCATGAATAAACTTGGTAAATCTTTCGCGTATCACTGCACTATTGTAAGCTCTTTAATAATATTACCTGCACCGGCATATTTATCAACAATAAAGAGCACATAACGGATATCTACGCAGATCGTTCTTTGCAGATCGGGTTCATAAGCAATGTCGCCGCTCATGGCTTCCCAGTTGCCATCGAAAGCAAGACCTATCAACTGTCCGTCGCCATTGATTACAGGGCTTCCTGAATTACCGCCGGAAATATCGAGATTAGTAATAAAGCACACATTTAATTTACCATCAGCATTAGCATACCTGCCATAATCCTTCTTTTTCCAAAGTTCTTTAAGTTTTTTAGGAACAATGAATTCTTCGTTTGTTGAATCTTCTTTTTCAATCACGCCATCAAGGTTTGTAACATAATCGTAATGAACGGCATCAGCAGGAAAATAATCTTCTACTTTTCCGTAGCTCATACGCATAGTGGAATTGGCATTCGGATAATATTTCTTGTTGGGATTCATTTCCCTCAAACCTGTAACATACAAACGGCATCCTTTGTTGATTTTTTCTTCGATATCTCCTAATGAAGCATAAATATCCATATATGCATTGATCATGGATTTCATTGTAATAAATACGGGATCCTTGTCGATAACTTTAAAAGATGGTTTTGCAAGAAAAGCGTATAATTTTGTTGAGTCAACAAAAATAGATTTACTGTAAGCTACTTCAGTAAATTTATTAAAATCTCCTTTATATTTCTTTTTTACCATGTTTGTGAAGATTGCAGGATGCTGATCTGCAGGGGCATCTTCGTAATACATTTTCAACAATTCTGCAAAAAGCTTCTGATCGCATGGTTTATAATAATCTTTGAAATGCAGTTTTGCTTTTTCTTTAAATTCGGCTGCCAATGCTTTAATGTTATCTTCATTCCCTTTTGATTTTTTTAAATAATTGTACAAGTCATAAGCTCCAAAAGTAAAATAGATAACCTCTGGTCCCTGAAATGCTACTTCTTCCAGGTATTTCATGGAGAGGTTATAATTTTTTAGTTCATTATAACCGGCAGCTATGTCGGCCAGCGCTGTTCCATATTTTTCCCTGCGCCTGGAATCCTCATTTATCCATTTTGTAAAAGTGGATTCTAATTCTTGTTTCTTTTCAAACACATTCAGTCTTCTCAAACCCTTAGTCTGGCCTATAAAATATTTCCAGTAATTACTGGATTCAGCGTATTTCGAAGAATACTGAAGTTTAATTGCCGGACTCGCATCCATGTATTCCTTAATGATGGCAAGCTTTTTATCTCTGATCTTCACCACTGAAGGGTTTGACTGTTCAATAGCAATCTTTACTCCGTAAGAAGTGAGGAAGCGGTCGGTCTGGTAGGGATATCCCCATACCATTGCAAAATCATCTTTTTTAACACCTTTCAAAGAGATCGGCAGAAAATATTTTGGTTTTAGTGGAACGTTTTTTTCGCTGAATTCAGCGGGAGATCCATCGGGCGCCGTATAAATCCTGAATATGGAGAAATCTCCGGTATGGCGGGGCCACATCCAATTGTCGGTATCGCCGCCAAATTTACCCACAGCCGAAGGAGGTGCGCCCACAAGGCGGACGTCTTTGTATGTTTCATAAACGAAGAGATAAAATTCATCCCCATCGTAAAAACTCTTCACATTTGCATCGTATTTTCCTTTTTCCGATGCTTTTTTTTCTATTTTCCCTGATGCTTCTTCGATCTTAGCCTGCCTTTCTGATTCAGTCATTCCGTCTTTCACATCAGCAAGAACTATTTCAGTTACATCTTCCATGCTGACAAGAAAGGATGCCGTGAGATCTTTATTCGACAGCTCTTCCTGCTTTGACATAGCCCAGAAACCATTGGTCAGGTAATCGTGTTCTAATGTGCTGTGCGAATGGATAGCATCGTATCCGCAATGATGATTGGTAAATAAGAGGCCCTCGTTCGATACCACTTCTGCCGTGCAGAAAAAACCCAGTGAAACGATCGCGTCTTTCAAACTCGAATGATTGACACTGTATATCTCATCAGCTGTCAGATGCAGCCCCATCTTCTGCATATCCACATAATTAAGACGTTCGATGAGCATTGGCAGCCACATCCCCTCGTCGGGTGCCGTAGCAAAACTTTTAAAGCCAAATGCCACCGTGATAATTAATGCTAAAAGGAACCTTTTCATAGTAATAGTATATAATTTAATATTCATGTTGTTTTATGCAATACGGAAACAAATGTAAAAGTTTATTCTGATTAAAATATGCCAATATTTAAAAATATATTACTGTTCGGGTATTGAGTTAATGGGTTGTGCTGCTGGTTTGGTCAATAGTAATTTGTTGATGGTATTTCCCTATGACCAAAAACCTACACCCAAACCAGTTGCTCAACCTTTCAACCTTAAACCCAAACAGTCACAAAATTAGGTGAATTGGATAATTCAATCTATGAAATTCTCTCTGTAAGCTGACGAATCTCCAAAGCAGGTGAATGATTATTGTAAAGAATATTGTAAACAGCATTCGTTATGGGCATGTAAACGTTGTATTTTTTGTTAATCTCCCATATACATTTTGCGGCAGAATATCCTTCCGCTATCATTTTCATTTCGAGTTGCGCAAACTTCACAGAATAGCCTTTCCCTATCATGTTGCCGAAAGTGCGGTTA
>JBBAAT010000067.1:0-10966 GCA_041658145.1 Bacteroidales bacterium
TTCTCTTTACAGAGTTAATAAAGTTCTGAAAGAAGAAAATGTTCAGATAACAGATAAGTTTGAAAAAGAACAGGTAAAAACTACAGAGCTGACTAAAGATAAAGAACAACTTTCGGAAAAAGTTAGCCTCGCTTCTACGCTGAAAGCTTACAACATCAAAGGTGTTCCTATAAGACTTAAATCAGGAGGGAAAAAGGAAGAAGTTGCTGACAAAGCTAAAAAGGCAGATAAGATTAAAGTTATTTTTACTCTTAGCGAAAACCTGATCGCTGCAAACGGAAATAAGACCATTTATGTCAGAATTGCCCGCCCCGACGAAAAAATCCTGACTGTCAGCGATGACGACACATATACGTTTGATTACAACGGAGAGAAAATACAGTATTCTGTGAAAAAAGATATCGACTACCAGAATAAGGCAATGGAAATTATCTTATATTGGGATAAAGTTGAGGACTTTACTCCAGGGGCTTATGTGGTATCAGTGTTTACAGATGGTTATCTGATCGGCGAAGCGCAATTCGGATTAAAGTAGTTTTAATTTTTCACCAATCACTTCCGAAATCTTTTCGATCGGGATTCTTTCCTGCTTCATGGTATCGCGTTCGCGAATAGTAACGGTATTATCGTTCATGGTATCGTAATCAACAGTTATGCAATAAGGTGTTCCGATAGCATCCTGCCTGCGGTAACGACGGCCAATTGCATCTTTTTCGTCATATTGGCACATATAGTCCTGCTTAAGTCTGTCAATAATTTCGCGGGCTTTTTCGGGTAATCCGTCTTTTTTTACAAGTGGCATAATAGCCGCTTTTACAGGAGCTAATATTGGCGGTATTTTCAGCACTACGCGCTCAGAACCATCTTCAAGTTTTTCTTCGTTATAAGCATAGCTTAAAATTGCGAGGAATGTTCTGTCGAGGCCGACCGATGTTTCCACTACATAAGGAACATAGCTTTCGTTGGTTTCAGGGTCAAAATATTGCAGCTTTTTTCCTGAATATTTCTGGTGTGCATTAAGGTCGAAATCCGTACGGGAATGAATACCTTCCAGTTCTTTGAATCCAAAAGGAAATTCAAACTCTATGTCGGTCGCGGCATTAGCATAATGCGAGAGTTTTTCATGATCGTGGAAACGGTATTTCTCTTTTGGTATGCCAAAAGAAAGGTGCCATTTGATGCGTTCTTCTTTCCAGTATTTATACCATTCCATTTCTTCGCCCGGCTTTACAAAAAATTGCATTTCCATTTGTTCAAATTCTTTCATGCGGAAAATGAACTGTCGTGCCACTATTTCGTTGCGGAAGGCTTTGCCAACCTGGGCAATTCCAAAGGGTACTTTCATCCTGCCGGTTTTCATCACGTTCAGGAAGTTCACAAAAATTCCCTGTGCCGTTTCGGGGCGGAGGTAAATGGTATCAGTACCTTCGGCAGTAGAACCCATTTGTGTAGAAAACATCAGGTTAAATTGTCTTACATCTGTCCAGTTTTTTGTACCTGAGATAGGGCAGGCGATCCCGAGCTCTTCAATAAGTTTTTTTACTGCGGCGAGATCATTTTTTTCGAGAGAAGAATACAGGCGTTTGCCAATAGCTTCGATCTTTGTTCTGTATTCCAGAACCCTTTGATTTGTGGAAACAAATTGCTCCTCATTAAATGCATCGCCAAAACGTTTTGCAGCTTTTTCTATTTCCTTATTGATCTTATCTTCGATCTTCGCTATATGGTCTTCTACCAGCATATCTGCGCGATAACGTTTCTTGGAATCTTTATTATCAATAAGTGGATCGTTGAATGCATCCACATGACCTGAAGCCTTCCAGACCGTCGGATGCATGAAGATAGCTGCGTCAATGCCAACAATGTTTTCGTTGAATTGCACCATCGCTTTCCACCAGTAATCGCGTATGTTCTTTTTCAGTTCTGAACCGTACTGTCCGTAATCATACACAGCGCCAAGCCCATCGTAGATTTCACTCGACGGAAATACAAACCCATACTCCTTTGCATGGGAAATTACTTTTTTGAAAATATCTTCCATGTTTGCCATAATGCAAAAGTATAAAAGTCCTGAGATTTTCCAAGATTTATACGGAACCTTGGCAGATTAGCCTGCCCGATGCCCGCCAGAATACCTTTAAACTCCCGTTGGGGGAAAGGTGGTGATGTGTCCGGCTTCTATGAAAAAACACCCAATCTTAATATTATTACTCTTTTTTAGCACACGATGCCATAAAAAAAATTCTGTACATTTGTTTGCGACTTTTGGGTATTTGTATATGCTTTTACAGTTGAATTTCAAAAACATTTTGATGCAGATGACATTATTGTTAGTTATCCTGATGTGTTCGACCCTCGGTTGCTATGCGCAGCAAAACAAAGTTGACAGCCTGGAATCCCTGCTGAAAAAATCTAAGGAAGATACTACAAAAGTAATACTGATGAATGCGCTTTGCGGTAAACTTAAGTCAACCGATCCTGAAAAAGCATTGAAATACGGACAATCTGCTCTTGCCCTGGGAAAGAAAATTGGATACAGTAAAGGAATTGCCAATTCCCTGAATTTTATCGGAGTTATTTATTATATTCAGAGTAACTATCCTCAGGCCCTGGACTATTATATGCAATCACTCGAAATACAAAAGGAGATTGGTTACAAAAAAGGTATCGGGTATGCTTACAATAATATCGGGAATATTTATTTTGACCAGACTGATTATTCAAAAGCACTGGAATTCTATCTTAAGTCTCTGATGATTCAGGAGGAAATAAAGAATAAAAAAGGTATAATTACTGCATCCGCTAATGTCGGACTGATTTATACCGTCCAGGGAAATTACATCCATGCCCTGGAGTATTATCAAAAATCTCTCAAAGGGGCTGAAGAAATCAATGATAAAGAGCTTGTAGCTTCAATGATGTCAAATATTGGGCTCATTTATTATTATCTTGATAATATGGATAAGGCCCTTGAATATTTTTTCCACTCTCTGAAATATGCCAGGGATGCAGGTGCAAAAAACATAGAAGCCGCAGATTTTAATAATATTGGAGATGTTTATAAAAGCCTTGGCCACCTGCAATCAGCGCTGGAATATTATAATAAAACATTAAGCATAAACAAAAAAATCGATGATAAAAAAGGGATTGCTTTTGGATATTTAAGTTTAGGCGGAGTGTACAGGAGCATGAAAGATTTTCAAAAAGCACAGAATTACTTTGACAGTTGTCTGTTTGAGGCAAAACAAATAAGAGACAGAGATAAAATAAAAGATTGTTATAAGAATAAAGCAGAAATATATGCTGCAACCGGTGATTTTACTAACGCATATCAGTGCCATCAGATGTATTTCCTGGAAAACGACAGTATCTTTAATGAAGAAAGCAATAGGCATCTGCTGGAGTTGCAGACAAAATATGAGACCGGGAAAAAAGAACAGGAGATTTTAATACTGACGAAGGAAAAAGAAGTGCAGGAACTGGTACTTAATAAAAACAGGATCATCATGTACGCATTCCTCGCCGGTTTTGTTCTTGTGCTGGTCATAATTTTTATTGTTTTGAAGGCATACAGGGCAAAACGAAAGTTGCTGCAAAAAGAAATGGAACTAAACCTGCTTAAAACACAGTTCGTTTCCCTGGTCACCCACGAATTCCGCACACCGCTTGCAGGTATCATATCAAGCACACAATTGCTTGAAAAGTATTATGAAACATGGAGTCCCGGAGAACGTGCAAATTTTTTTGAACAAATCGGCGATGCGGTGGAACAAATAAAACTTATGCTCGAAAAAACCTCTGTAATCGGGAAAGACCAGGCAGGGAAACTCTCATTTAATCCGAAGAAGATTCATTTTGAGAATTTCTGCATCAGGTTGAAAGATGAAGCCATGGCTCACTTCGGAGATAAGGCGCGTGTGAATGTTACTGCGAATTCAAATATCGGAGAGGTGCTTGCTGACCGGGAACTGCTGAGGCATATTATCGTAAATCTGCTTTCCAATGCAATAAAATATTCTCCGGAAACATCGGCTGCAGATTTTATCATTGATGAACTTCCAGGAAATATGGTAAAGATTACCATTCAGGACAAGGGCATCGGAATACCCGAAGAAGACCTGAAGCATATTTTCGAGGAATTTCACCGCTGTTCCAATGCCGATGATTTCAAAGGTACAGGACTCGGAATGTCTATTGTGAAACGGTGCGTGGATATTTACAACGGAGAAATCGAAATAAAAAGTGAAGGCGGTAAAGGGACGAGGGTTTGCGTGACTATCCCTTTATAAATGAAAGCCACTCATGGAAAGATATACTTCGTTCCTCAATGGAAGTGGCTGCTCGTTGAAAAGAAAAATAAATTATAATGAAGCGTATTCTTTTAATCGAAGACGACAAAACCTTGAGGGAAAACACAGCCCTGTTCCTCAGGAAAACGGGATTTGAGGTCGAAACGGCAAAAAACGGTGAAGACGGTCTCCGGAAAGCTTATGAAATACTTCCCGACCTTATTGTCTGCGATATTCTGATGCCTAAGCTAAATGGTCATGAATTGTTCAGAATATTGCAGAAGAACCCTGCTACTTCTATCATCCCGTTTATTTTCCAGACTGCAAAATCGGCAAAAGAGGATATCCGGGCAGGAATGCAACTGGGAGCAGATGATTATATCACCAAACCGTATAGCTACGATGAACTGCTTGATTCCATCAATACCCGCCTGCAAAAACACGAACGGCTTATCAAAATAATAGAAGATAAATACAAGGCTTTGCTTGAAAATCCTATTTCAGGCGTATACATTTATCATGAAAACTGGTTTATTTACACCAACCGGAAATTTTCTGAAATAACCGGATATTCCGCCAGGGAATTGACCGGTAAAAGCTTCGAAAGCATCATCTCTGAAAATTTCCATACATTGCTTGATGAAAAGATCAGGCAGTTGCTCCTGCATGTTATTTCCGGCTTTGATATTGAAGCGGAAGTATTATGTAAAGATGGTTCTGCCATCAGGATTGAGTTATATGGCGGACTTACCGGAATTCGCGGTGAGACAGCTATTATTGGTAATATTCTTTGTAAAGACCCGGATAAGATCACGGATGTGGAAAATTTCCTGCTAAAGAATATTGACAAAAACGAACTGGAATGCGCCTTGCAGAACCTTGCACGCGATGAATCCTTTTTCTCCGGCATAACGGTTAATCCAAAAGAACAGCAAAAACATGCGGTTATTAAGGATGGAAGCGGTTATACCATACTGACCAAAAGAGAGCTTGATGTCCTAAAGCTTGTGGTTCAGGGTCTCACAAACCAGCAGATTGCCGATAAATTATTTATAAGCATCCGAACTGCAGACTGGCACCGGGCAAACCTCATCAGTAAAACGGGTTCAAAAAACACAGCGGAACTGATAATGTACGCTGTAAAGAAAAAGCTGGTGGATGTATAATCCAAGCGATTTCACACTAACCGGATTTGCGTATTTTTGTTCTTTATTCCCTTATACCTGACAAGAAAAAAAGGGTTGCGAATTGCAACCCTTATCTAATTTTTAATCTTGCGGATTATTTTACTATAAGTTTTTTAAAGGCAACATCACCTGAATCAGTTTCAATCTTAATCATATAAACTGCTGCCTGTAACTCTGAAGGAATTTTATATTTTAATGTATTGTTTTCAGAACAGTTTATGCTGCCTATTAATTTTCCATCAAGAGAATAAATTGATATTATGCTGTTTTCAGATAGCCCTTCTATTGACAACTCCTGTCCTGCCTCTATAGGGTTTGGAAAAGCAGAAAAATAATTGTCATCTGAGATAACGATAACTTCATCTGATGATAAAGTACCGTTTTTAGCCGTTGTATAGCGATATACTAATTTATAACTTCCGTAGTTTAAACCAAATGCTTTTACAATTAAATAGGCATCCCCACTATAAATTCCGCTGCTCCAATTTATTATAGAAGTGTTCATCGGAATCGAACAACCATCGTCATTACTAGTTATCAACGCACAGTTATTATTGTACAGATATAATTGCGTATCATATGTTGCTGTTGCACCATCGCCACATCCGGTTTTGAAAGTGTACAATCTCCCTGGTGAAATTGATACACGATATCTTCTAGAATCATTAATACCGTGGTTTGATTCATGCCATTGCCAGGAGGTTGTGGGGGTTACAAGAGGGTGTAGATACGGTGAAGGTGAATAAGTTATAACGCCTGAATTCCCGCTTGGGCCATTAGCGTTTGTTGCTCTTACACGATAATAATAAGTGGTTGAACAGGTTAGTCCTGTTACGTTATAGGAGAATACATTACCTACATTGAGGTCATTGTAGCCGGAAACAAAGGTGGCAAAGTTGTTTACGGTGGAAACATCTATTCTATAGCCTGTTGCTCCTGTAACACCGTTCCATCTTGCCGTAAAGGAAACTGGAGTTACAGAAATAGTACTAAGTCCAGTTGGTGCAGTTAGTGGTAGTGGGTTTGGAGTGGCAATATGTGCCATTGTATAGTTTCCTGCATGAATGTTATTAAGTCCTCTGACTGTCAGATAGTAGTAGCCACCTGATCCGGAATTCCATGTTATTGATGATCTATTTGACTCACAACCGTCATCATTGCTTGTCAGAAGTGTGCACAAGTTATTACGCAGTTCCATAAAAGTATTATAGTTTGCCGTTGCATTATTACCACATCCTGTTTTACAAGTGTATATATGATTCGCCAAACAAGAAATTTTGTACACTACACATCCACCTACAGCGTGACTCCTTGCTGCATCTGAGCTCCAACTACTTGTTGGATTTATATAGTAATCAGCATTTGGGCAGGTTTTGCAGGTTGACTTATAGACATTGTTAAATAATCTCATTGGAGGAATAGGATCAGTTGTACAAATAGTGTAATTATTCAAAAATGTTGGAAAAGTGGCATTCCCAGGAGATCCAGGATCGGCAACTAGAAAATCACTCTTATTTGTACCTGTACCATTGTAACCGTAAACGAGAACAAAATGGCCACAGGCTGCACCACTTGCACTATTGACCCAGATAACGACTGGATCCCCTCCATCAATTTCAGACTTAATGGTAGCAAGATTATATACCATGGAACCTTGCCAAGTCATCGTATTACCGGCATAACCATTTGCATCAACTGCATTTGCCCAAAGAATATTACAATTTGAATAACCAGAAGGATTTCTATTCCTCAGAAATGTGTTTAATAAACCTGGATTGGCATCTGTACCGTTTAATCTTAAAAGCATCGCTACACAGGTCATGGCACAGCCCTTTTGACCTATAGTACTTGTACATGCTCCTATCTGTCCCATCGTATGGACACTCCATGTCTGATCACCTTGTTTATAGCGTGTTATAGGAAGCAGTCCTTTGAAACCAATAATTGGTTTAGGAGCCACATAAGTTGTGCTATCCAAGATAGGACCCTGCATAATATCGTCTACATTCTCTATTACTTCTTGAGAATGAAGAATTTTTGGACTCAAACTCAAAAAAAAGGCAAGCAAAAATAACCCGATTCGCCCTTTTAGGTTGGGCATCACCGCATTCATGAACACCTTGTGTCCATTAGTGTATTTGTTTGTTTTTTTCATTTTGTTTTTATTTTTGTGAATTGTTAAATTTTAAAGTGTAAGAAATCATTACCTATAAATTTGGATGAGTTTTAAATATCTGTAATAGATTTAATTTATAATTTGTTGAACCGCTATAGCATTTTACCATTATTTTGTACTGACCAAAAGCGGTAGTTGGAGGTATATGTTTACCATATTCAGGATTATTTGCGATACTAGTTCTGCTCATAACAAGAGTATTGGACGGGTTGTAGAGGTACAAGTCAAGGTCAGCTCCACTTAACATGTTCCAGTTAAGCCCAATATTGAAGTTGGTACTACAAGTGGGGGAAGGGATAGTAAAAGAATACCAATGTTCCTCTCCTGTGGATATTAAACGACTAGATGATCCTAAAGGTGTTGTACTAAAATGATTAAAAGCACCAACCTCTCTGCAAAATCTTACATACATACCTGCAATTGCCTCAACGCCCATAATGATGGTATTGGCTGTGCCAGTTGCGACAGTTGTTGATTTTGTTTCAAAAGGAGAATAATCATCTCTAACTCTATTATCGAAGTCATGACCTACCCAACCATAATCTGATATTCTCTTTGCAAACATCCTTGTTAAATAATCAACATTAAAAGTACTATTGAAGTTAACATCAATAGTGGCAGGAAAATACTTTTTTCCGAAATTATGACCTGAACTCCAATTTCTATCGTAAGTCCATAATTTTTCATAATCCACATGATCGCACTCATGTTCATAAGCAGAATATTCGTGAGAGTGAAATACCTGTGACAAATCGCCAATATAATGCATAACATAACCTAATCTTTTTTTAGCTTCCGTAAAAGAATTTTGTCTATAATTAGTTACGGCTGAATTAAACCATTTATTAACATTATAATCAGCCCAAGTACTATGAGGGCAACCTGGGTTAGGGCTAATAGGTCCATTTCCTCCGTCAGAGTATGGATATATATGCCCTGGGTTACCAAGCCAACACCAACTACCTTTATCATCACTACCGGTAAAATCATCAGGGTCATCAGCAAATTCACTTATCTCTGTTGGGAAAACCCCAATCATTTCCAGGGCTGATTTTGCCATCGTTACATGAATCGGTCGGTCCCATTTATCATCTATCTCCCCTTGCATCTTTTTAGGAGTTTCAGAACTTATTCCGGCAGGCGGTTGACAGGGTCTCAGTTCTCCTGTCTGCTTGCCAGGTGTCAAATCAGAATCGGATGTTTTTTTACATCCTGCAACAAAAATCAGCAACAATAAAGCTGTTGCACTCAGTGCGAGAGTCAGTACTTTTTTCTTTTTCATCATTTTTATTTTTTTAAGTTAATAATCGTGCAAAGAAATACCAAACACACAGATGATAAACCAGTATTTATACCAGATTTTCAATTTGAATAAAAAAACAATTTGATTTCCTTTTACCATCGTTCGGAATAATCTTTTAGTGTCTCGCCATAATTCTGAAAAACTGGTATAAATACTGGTTTTTATCCCTGTAAAACACTTTATTTTTGTTCAGAATAATTAATTTCAAATAAAAATGAAACATACAAAAACATTTTTTAAAAAAAGCGCCTGCATTTTTCTGCAGGTTTCGGTAATCGTTTTTATTTCCCTTAGTATTTTTAATCCGCTTTTTTCTGCGACCTATTATGTCAGAACGGACGGGAATAATGCAAATACCGGAACGGGTCCCGCGGCTGGTCAGGCATGGCAAACTGTAAGTAAAGCAGCTTTGGTTTTGGGGCCGGGTGATATTGTTTATGTTGCACCGGGTACTTATACTGAACAGGTAAACATTACAATATCCGGTAATCCGGGAAATAAAATACAATACATTGCTGACACTGATGCTTCTGAATTTCCAGGCATTACTGCCGGTCAGGTAATTTTACAGGGAAATCTATCTATTGACAATGGTTTCTATATCCGGGCTGCTTCCTATATTGCTATTGACGGATTTACTATCAAAGATTCTGACAGAGATGGTATTTTTCTGGATACATACAATCTGGGTAATTGCAGCTATGTTGAAATAAAGAACTGTTCTATTATAAATGCCGGCAGTAGTGGAATTTTTCTGCACGGTTCAGCTATTTTCGGCACCGGGTATTTTTATTGTAATTATAATGACATTCATAACAATTGTATTGATAATGCAGCTGACGATGGTATTGAAGTAAGAGGGGGTTATGAAGACTGGGCGATAACTTCCAACACTTATTGGAATTCATACAATAAAATATATAATAATTCCATTGATTGCGACAGATATGGTATTTACGGTTTATATGGAATTGACCATACAGATATTTATAATAATAAAATTACTACAAATGTATCAAGTGGAGTAGGAATATATTTACCCGGAGCTCATCGTAAATGGTTTACAATAATTTATAATAATGTTGTAAGTGAAAGTGACATGGGTATATACCAATGGTCTGCCAATTCCAATTATTCCAAAGTGCTGTATAATTCATTCTATACAACCGGAACTTGTGTCTCTTGGGCATTTGAAGAAGCTGCAGATGGTGATCTGGTAGAAATTCAAAATAATATCTTTTATACTACCAGCACATCTTCTTCTGAATATTGCCTCTTTGTTTGGGATGATGTTGATATGGTAACTCCTGTTGTGAATTATAACCATTATTACCGTTCCGCAACCACAAATAGCTATGCAGCTTATACCACAGCTAATGTTTACAACCTTGCACAATTCTCTAATTGGAAGACAAATTATAATTTTGACCAGAATTCCACATGGGGTACTGACCCTTTATTTACAAGCGCAGCTGATTTACATCTTAACTCATTGTCTCCATGTATTAATACAGGGACACCTCTTGCAAGCTATACTACCGATATTGACGGAGAAACAAGAGATGCTGTTGCTCCTGATATTGGTGCTGATGAATATTCACTTAATCCTCAACCCTTTACTTCTTGTACCTGTGCCCCTCTTCCTGTAGCACCAACTTTAGCAAGTGTTGACAGAAATAACTTCTGCGCTGATGATGCAGGAAATATAAGTCTTTCGGTAACCGGGGGTTCCGGAACAACGGTTGGATGGTATACATCAAGTTGCGGTGTGACATCGGCTGGAACAGGGAATCCTCTTGTGATAGCGTCTCCAACTGCCACAACGACCTATTATGTCAGATGGGAAAACACCTGCGGTAATTCATCATGCCAGAGTGTTACTGTTACTGTTCTTCCATTACCTGTAGCACCAACTTTAGCAAGTGTTGACAGAAATAACTTCTGCGCTGATGATGCAGGAAATATAAGTCTTTCGGTAACCGGGGGTTCCGGAACAACGGTTGGATGGTAT
>JBBAAT010000068.1:0-10946 GCA_041658145.1 Bacteroidales bacterium
GCGTCACATGATTCTTTACATGACATTAGGAATCAGGACTTATAGAGTTTATGAGAAAGATAAAAGTTTTTATTGCGGTTTTTTTATTCTGTCAGGTTTTAAACTAATTTCACAAGTGGATTATACATGGTGGAACTAAATTCATCGCTTCAATTCGATCACTTCAAGTTTTTTTATCTCTTTGCCTTCAATCACAAATCGTACAGCTGTTATAACTTGGTGCAATCCATACTTTCCTGCAGCGCCCGGATTGATGTGAAGAAGATTTAATTTCTTGTCGTAGATCACTTTCAGTATGTGTGAATGACCGCAGATAAAGAGCTTTGGAGGGTTGGTAACCATTCTGTTCCTGATCACCTGATCATATTTACCCGGATATCCGCCAATATGCGTAAGCCACACGTCAACATCTTCACACATAAACCGCAATTCTTTAGGATACAGAACCCTTACATCTTGCCCATCGATATTGCCATACACACCTTTGAACGGTTTCAATTTCGAAAGTTCACCGGCAATAGATACATTACCCATATCCCCTGCGTGCCATATCTCATCGCAGTTTTTAAGAAACTCAATGATTCGCGGGTGAAGGTAATTATGTGTATCTGATAGCAGTCCGATACGTAACATTTTTGAAAAATAAATTGAATTATTTATTCTCTATCGCAGCTTTCACGAACCCGGCAAACAGAGGATGCACATTGGCGACAGTGCTTTTATATTCCGGATGGAACTGAACGCCAATAAACCAAGGGTGTGATGGAATCTCCATGATCTCTACTAAATGATCCTTTGGGTTTATTCCTGAGGCGATCATTCCAGCCTTTTTAAAGTCTTCGAGGTATTTATTATTAAATTCATAACGATGGCGATGACGTTCGGAAATACTTTTGACCTTGTACATTTCATAAGTTTTTGTTCCTTCAGCAAGATCGCATGGGTATGCGCCCAGCCGCATGGTTCCTCCTTTACAAGCGATTTTTTTCTGAGCCTCCATAATATCAATCACAGGATGTGTTGTTCGTGGATTCATTTCGGTAGAATGTGCATTTTTAAAACCGAGTACATTTCTTGCAAACTCAATAACGGCGCATTGCATTCCAAGGCAGATACCCAGAAACGGAATTCCATTCTCCCTTGCATATTGTATTGCCGTTATTTTACCTTCAATGCCGCGTTCACCAAACCCTGGAGCAACAAGGATCCCATTTAATCCTTTAAGACGTTCCTTTACATTCGATGATTCTATTTCTTCCGAATGTATCATTTGAACTATTACTTCACACTGGTGCAGTGAACCTGCTTGGATGAATGCTTCCGAAATAGATTTATAAGCATCTTTCAGTTCGGTATATTTTCCGATCAACCCGATATTTACTTTGCAGATGGGGTGCTTCAGCCTGAAAAGAAATTCTTCCCATTTTGTTAAATCCGGTTCTTGTTTTTCGGGCATTTTCATCTTGCGCAAAACAACTGTATCGAGGTTTTCCGATTTCATCAGTATAGGCACGTTGTAGATTGTATCCGTATCGATGGATTCAATAACAGAGGTAGGTTCCACATTACAGAACAACGCAATTTTATGCCGTAAATTTTCATTAAGATGCCGTTCGGTGCGGCATACCAATACATCGGGCTGAACACCGAGTTCGAGAAGCATTTTTACGGAGTGCTGGGTAGGTTTAGTTTTTAGTTCTCCTGCAGCCGCAAGATATGGCACTAATGTGAGATGAACCACTAAGCACCTGTTCCCCATTTCCCATCGCATCTGACGAACAGCTTCAATATAGGGTAGCGATTCAATATCTCCAACAGTGCCGCCAATTTCTGTTATAATAAAATCGTAATTCTCATTATTTTCTAAAAGTTTGATACGATACTTTATTTCGTCAGTGATATGAGGGATGACTTGTACGGTTTCGCCAAGATAATCCCCTCGCCTTTCTTTTTCAATTACTGATTGATAAATTCGACCTGTAGTGATATTGTTTGCCTGTGATGTCCGGATATTCAGAAAGCGCTCATAGTGGCCGAGATCAAGATCGGTTTCGGCGCCGTCTTCTGTAACGTAACACTCCCCGTGTTCATAGGGATTTAGTGTTCCGGGATCTACGTTGATGTATGGGTCAAGTTTCTGAATAGTTACCGAATATCCACGTGACTGTATAAGCTTGGCAAGCGAAGCAGAAATGATACCTTTTCCAAGAGATGAAGTTACTCCACCTGTAACAAAAATGTATTTGGTCAGCATAATGTTAAAATTTTTTATAATAAAATACCCCCGCAAATTAGCGAAAATAAATTTAATTCAAAGTTTTCTGATAATCATTAATCCGTCACGGAAAGGTAGAAGTAAATTTTCCACTCTCTTATCTTTCTGAATAAATTCGTTGAATTCTTTGATGACTCTGGTTTCTGTGTCGGAAGGTAAAGAATCTTTAAGAACTTTTCCGTCCCATAAAACATTATCTGCAAGAATAAATCCGCCTTTCCTGACTTTATTAAAAACAAGGTGAAAATAATTCGGATAGTTTTCTTTGTCAGCATCAATAAATACGAGATCGAACGGGCCGTCAATAGCAGGAATGATGTTGAGTGCATTTCCGATATGAAGATGTATTTTTTCTGAAAGACCTGCTTCCGAGTGATATTTCCGGATCATATCTTCATGTTCCGGATTGATTTCTATGGTATGCAGGATACCGTTTTCCGTAAGTCCTTCCGACAGGCATATCGAAGAATAACCTGTGTACGTTCCAATCTCAAGAATTCTTTGGGGGCGAAGCATGCAACTTATCATTTTAAGTAAGTTACCCTGGATATGCCCTGACAACATTCTTGGAAAATGCACCTTTACATTTGTTTCCCTGTTAAGTTTTTTAAGTACATCCGGCTCTGGAGAAGAGTGGGCTTCGGCGTAGTTGTATATTTCAGGATCGCTCATCATTTGTCGGATTTAAAAATCAATATCTATGCACAATGCGAATGCCGTTTGGAAATGTATGGTATTGGTAGCTCATATTGTTGATGGAAAAACAAAGTTAGAATAATATTTTGAAAGAAATAAAAAATACGGTCGGCAGATTAGATGGAAAATACTATATTGCGGACACAAATAACGATCTGATTCGTGTGTATGATATTTTAACAAAAAAATGTGTCATGTGGAAATATTACTTTCTGGATTATTTCTTCCTCATCTTTCATTCAGCCCTCACACTTTTTAACCTGCTGGGCTGGATATGGAAGAAAACAAGATTAGTAAATTTTATAACTCTTATGTTAACGGGCTTTGCCTGGTTTGGTCTTGGAATATTTTATGGTATCGGTTTTTGCCCGTTCACTGACTGGCATTGGCAGGCGCTGGAGAAACTAGGTAAACATGATCTCCCGTATTCTTATATTAAATATTTAATTGACCGCCTTACGGGGTGGGATGTAAATGCAAACGTCATGGAAATATCAACTATAGTAGGTTTCTTCTTCGCTGTTATCATGTCTGTTTACATGAACTTTCTTCAAAAGAAGCGTAAACAAAGTGATTAACGATAAAAACTTATTTATTGATGTTACGCATATTATATATTTGTTTGTTAGTGTCACTCAGAGCCGGACATAGCATAGATTTGTGGGTTAGCGTCCGTGTCGAAGAGTGACTATGTGTTGGTCGGGCTTCGACACGTCCCGAAAGGGGGACGGCTCTGCCTGACCTCTAAATTTAGTAATCATTTATTATATTTGCGTAACATCAGTTATTCATACTTTTGCAAAATCCTAAATCTAAAATCCCAAATCCTAAATCTAAAATTGAACAAGGATTACATACTATATGCATTGCCCATCGTGGTTTTTATCATTAACAGGATTCCTTATGTCGGGAAATACCTGCGTGTTGTTAATACATTGATTCACGAAAGCGGTCATGCCTTTGCTGCCCTGATAACAAGCGGAGAAGTTTATACAGTGGAACTTTTCAGCGATACTTCCGGAACGGCAGTTACAAAGACTAAGGGAAAATTCAGCCAGTTTCTTGTTGCTATTGCAGGATATCCTTTTGGTTCGGCGTTTTCATTTCTTTTGTTTTATATCATAAGCAGGGGAGAGTACCGCATCGTTCTCTATATACTTGCTTGTTTTGCTTTGCTGAACCTGATGTTTTATGTAAGGAATACTTATGGAATTTTCTGGCTTATTACATTTACTGCAATAATTTTTATTGTGAATTTTTATGGCGGCGAATTTCTTCAATATGCATTCACTGCCTGGCTTTCGGGCATCATGCTTTTTGAAGCATTATATTCGTCTGTTGAACTGGTGATCATTGCGTATAAAAAATCCAAATCGGCAGGCGATGCATATAATCTAAAGCAATTAACGGGAATACCTACAATGATATGGGCATTGCTCTTTGTAACGCAATCCGGTTGTTTCATATATCTAAGTATCCGACTTTTCTTTAAGATATGATCTAAAAAACCAGGCTAACAGTTACATCTTTTCCGGTACTTCTATCCCCAGCAATCCCATTGCAGATTTTACCACAGCTGCGGTATATTCAGAAAGAACAAGACGCAAATTTACTATTTCAGCATCAGCATCTTTTAATATCGGAACCTCCTGGTAAAACCCGTTATATTCTTTTGCAAGCTCATAAACGAAGTTCGCAATGAGCGCTGGACTGTATGTTTTTCCAGCCTCTTCAACAACGGAAGGATATTCACAGATCAGTTTGATGATTTCTTTTTCTTTAGTAAGCAGGGTGGAAACATTGATATTACTGCTATCCCATGCGATACCTGATTCTTTTGCTTTTCTCAGCACAGAACAAATACGCGCATGAGTATATTGAATGAATGGTCCTGTGTTCCCATTGAAATCGATAGATTCCTTGGGGTTGAATAACATATTTTTTTTCGGGTCAACCTTCAGAATAAAATATTTCAGGGCGCCAAGCCCGATCATTTTGTACAGATGGTAAGCTTCCTCTTTACTCAATCCTTCGGACTTCCCAAGTTCTTTAGTGGTTTTTTTTGCCGTACCTATCATTTCTTCTATCAAATCATCCGCGTCAACCACCGTACCTTCGCGCGATTTCATTTTACCTTCGGGCAGATCAACCATTCCATACGACAAGTGGAATATACTATCGTACCAGTCTTTACCGAGTTTTTTCAAAACTAATTTCAGCACATCAAAGTGGTAATTTTGTTCGTTTCCCACCACGTAAATAATCTTTTCGGGTTGATACGCATCATAACGCTGTTGTGCAGTGCCAATATCCTGAGTCATATAAACTGAAGTGCCGTCAGCTCTGAGTAAAAGCTTTTCATCAAGTCCTTCGGTAGTCAAATCCGCCCAAACAGAACTATCTTCTTTCCTGATGACCTTATTTTCTTTTAATCCTTCTTCAACAATTTTTTTCCCTGAAAGATAAGTATCCGATTCATATTGTGTCAGATCGAAATCGATTCCAAGCATTTTATACGTAACATCAAAACCTTCGTAAACCCAGTTATTCATGGTCTTCCAAAGTTCCACTGTTTTTTTATCTCCGGCTTCCCATTTGCGTAACATCTCCTGAACTTCTATAATAAGGGGAGCCTGTTTTGTGGCTTCATCTTCCGAAACACCTTTATTTACAAGCTCCCTGACTTCTTCCTTGTAATGCTTTTCAAATAAAACATAATATTTACCTACAAGCTGATCACCTTTTAACCCTGATGTTTTGGGCGTTTCACCACCTGCCTTGCCGACAGGCAGGTTTCCCCATTTCTGCCAGGCCAGCATAGATTTGCAAATATGAATGCCGCGGTCGTTGACAAGGTTGGTTTTGATAACATCATATCCGTTAGCTTTCAAAATCTCAGCTACTGACCATCCAAGAAGGTTATTGCGGATATGTCCGAGATGCAACGGCTTATTTGTGTTGGGCGAAGAGTATTCAACTAATATTTTTTCTTCTTTTTTATTTTTTGCAAAACCATAGGCCGTCATTTCTGATTTGCGTAAAAAGTTAACCCAATAATCATCTGTAATGAGCAAATTCAGAAAGCCTTTTACAGCACTGTAATTTTTAATTTCCGGCATTTCATTTTTCAGATATTCTCCAATCTCAGCGCCTGTCTGGTCGGGCGATTTGCGGGAAAGTTTCGTAAGTGGAAATATAACTACAGTCAAATCGCCTGTTTCACGATAATCAGGATTGGTTTTTTGCACGGTGATCAGGTCGCCGCTGATTTCAGCGCCATAGAGTTTTAAAATAATCTCAGCGGTTTTATATGCGATCTTTTTTTCAAGTTGCATGGTAAAGTGTTAATCGGGTTTCCGGCAAAAATACGATAAATAAAAAAATGAAGGTTTTTTTAAGGTACTGATAAAAAAATAAAGATTCCTCATTTCGTTTCACTTCATTCGGAATGACAATTTATTCCAGCATATCAAAATAATATTTAGCCTCGGGATATGATTATTTCATATATTTACACAATTTTACCACCTGCACATTCCGCTCTCTTCAACAGCATGGAGAGGATGTATGTAGTAACACAAAATAATATATATATCAATTATTTATTTTAGTTCAATTTTCACGAATCCCGAAGGAATAAAAAAACATATTAAAAAAACAGAAAAAAAGACTTCGGAAGGGCGTTAAATAACGAAAAAATAATATCTTTACAGGCAATAAATATAAAGAAAGTTAAAAAAAGTTTTAAATCAAAAAAAAATATTTTAATTACCATGACACCAATAGAAAGCAACATATTAAATAAAACCATCCGCATAATTGTGGATTATATTAATCCGGATAAGCTGATATTATTCGGTTCGCGTGCAAAAAATAAAAATGCAGATATAAACAGCGATTACGATATCTGTATCCTGAAAAATAACATTTCTGAAAAACGTAAGACTACACAGGAGCTATACAAGCTTTTGTATTCAACGGGTGCAGCTATTGATTTGATTATTGAAACACCTGAAAAGTTTAATGAACTAAAAACTGAAAATTCATTTATATATTATCAGATTGATAAGTATGGAAAGGTTATTTATGAAAAAAAATAAAATTGCTTCTGAATGGCTTAAACAAAAGCAAAAATCCAATAAATTAGCAGAACCGGAGGTTGGTTATTATCCTGCACCAAATAAAGTCAATTCCCAAACCAATATTAGTATTTCAACTTTGAAAGGACAGGAAGAAGCCAATTACATATACTGGTTGAGTCTTACTCCCGAAAAAAGATTTGAATTGCATTATAAAATGATCACGCATTTTTTCTCGGATGAACTTAAAAAGAACAGAAGCGATAATAATACAATCTCATTTTCGGAATGAATATTTTACTTGACAAACATAAAGCGTTTCTGATAGACCTTATAAAAGGTAATGTTTCCTTTATACTTGTTGGAGGATATGCCGTAATCTACCATGGCTATGTGCGCACAACAGGTGATATGGATATTTGGCTGAAACCGGATAATGAAAATAAGGAAAAACTTATTGCCATACTTGAAAAGCATGGTATTGCGGAAGAATCAGTAAAAAAAGTTAAAAAACTTGATTTTAAAATGATGGTTGCATTTCATTTCGGTAACCCGCCTGAAAGAATTGACTTCCTCACAAAACTGACAGGAATCAACTTTGACGAAGCGAATGCACACACTGTAAAATTGCAGTTAAAGAATTACGATATACCCGTGTTGCATTTAAGCGATTTGATGATAAACAAACTGTCAAGCAGCAGGGCAAAAGATAAGGCTGATGTTGAAGAATTACAAAAAATACAAAGGATAAGAAACAAAAAGAAATAGAGATTATCGCTTTATAAGCGATCCATAATCAAAAATTTTCTAAAAATTTGTCAGGTAAACTTAAACTTATATATTTGCCTGAAAAATAATTATAAACGACGCAAAAACGGTATTTTATGGAGATGAAGAAAAAAAATGTTATTATTTTAGGCGCCGCAGGAAGAGATTTCCACAATTTCAATACATATTTCCGTGATAACGCGGAATATAATGTTGTTGCTTTTACCGCTGCACAAATTCCCGATATTGACGGAAGAAAATACCCTGCCGAAATCGCAGGGAAATTATATCCGCAAGGCATTCCTATTTATGCAGAAGCGGATTTACCCAAGCTTATAAATGATCTTAAAGCAGATATCTGCGTTTTTGCATATAGCGATGTAACATACCAGAAAGTGATGTCAACAAGCGCCATTATTAATGCTGCCGGTTCGGATTTCATGTTACTAGGTCCTAAAAAAACACAGTTGAAAAGTACAAAACCTGTTATAGCCGTCTGTGCGGTGAGAACGGGCTGTGGTAAGAGCCAGACATCCAGAAGAGTTATTGAAATTTTAATGAAACAAGGATTAAATGTTGTGGCAGTACGTCACCCAATGCCTTATGGCGATCTTGTTGCTCAGAAAGTACAGCGATTTGCAACAATTGCTGATTTGAAAAAACACAAATGCACCATTGAAGAAATGGAAGAATACGAACCTCACGTGATTCGAGGCAATGTTATTTATGCAGGCGTTGATTATGAAGCGATTCTGAGAGAAGCTGAAAAAGAAGCCGATATTATTCTTTGGGATGGTGGTAACAATGACTTTTCATTCTTTAAGCCGGATTTAATGATAACCGTTACCGATCCTCACAGGCCCGGAAATGAACTTTCATATTACTCCGGCGAAACAACATTGCGCCTGGCAGACGTAGTTGTTATTAATAAAATTGATAGCGCCGCTCCTGAAAACATTCAGATAGTGAGAGAAAGCATTGAAAAAGTTAATCCAAAGGCAATTGTTGTTGATGCTGCTTCTCCTCTTACTGTTCATAACCCGGCAATTATCAAGGGCAAGAGAGTACTCGTTGTTGAAGATGGCCCGACTTTAACACACGGTGAAATGAAAATTGGCGCAGGTACTGTCGCCGCTAAAAAATACGGCGCAAAAGAACTTGTAGATCCAAGACCGTTTGTTGTTGGTAAAATAGCTGAAACGTTCAAATTATATCCTAATATCGGCGCTTTAATGCCGGCAATGGGATATGGCGACCAACAGATAAAAGATCTTGAAACATCTATCAACAACACCGATTGCGATTCTGTTGTAATTGCCACTCCTATTGACTTGCAGAGGATCATAAAAATCAATAAACCATGTACAAAGGTAGATTATGAATTGCAGGAAATCGGTAGTCCAAATCTTGAAGATATACTTTATGATTTTTTGAAAAAGCATGATCTTGTTAAAAAAGGATGTGCTTGCTGTTCATAAAAATTTAAGGCGATGAGAGTCGCCTTTTTTTTGACCATATCTAAACAAACATATAATATGAAAAACAGAAGTCTAATATCAATCAACGATTACACAAAGGAGGAACAACTGCAGCTTCTGGATCTTGCTGAAAAATTTGAAAAAAATCCGAGACAAAAAATCCTTGAAAATCATGTTGTAGCTACATTGTTTTTTGAACCGTCCACCCGTACCCGACTGAGTTTCGAAAGTGCGGTTTCGTATCTGGGCGGCAAGATCATAGGCTTTTCTGATGCATCAAGTTCCAGCGTTCAGAAAGGTGAATCGCTGCGAGACACCATTAAAACAGTTGCCAATTATTCTGATATAATCGTAATGAGGCACCCCAAAGAGGGCAGTGCGCGTTTTGCCAGTGAAATGTCATCAGTTCCTGTTATCAATGCAGGTGATGGTGCTAATCAACATCCAACACAGTGTTTGCTCGATCTTTATTCCATCAGAAAAACGCAAGGCCGGCTCGATGAATTAAACGTGGCATTTGTAGGTGATCTTAAATACGGAAGAACCGTTCATTCTCTTGTACAGGCCTTATGCCAGTTCAATTGTAAGTTCCATTTTGTATCACCTGTAGAACTCAAATTACCCAGCTCCGTAAAAATCCATATCAAAGAAAAGAACCTGGAGTATTATCAGTACACGGAACTCAATGAAGTGATTCCCAAAGTGGATATCCTTTATATGACAAGAATTCAGAAGGAAAGGTTCTCTGATCCTATGGATTACGAGAAGATCAAGAATTCTTATGTCTTAAAAAATGAAATGCTCAATATAACAAAAAACAACTTACGCATCATGCATCCGTTGCCAAGAGTGAATGAAATTGATGAGGATGTGGACAACAATCAGCGTGCATATTATTTCCAACAGGCGCTCAACGGTGTATACGTCAGACAGGCTTTATTAACCTCAATACTCGGATTAAAATGACAACAATAAAAGAATTAAAAGTTACGGCCATTGAAAATGGAACTGTTATCGATCATATTCCTCCCAAAAGCGTGTTCCAGGTCATCAAGATACTGCATCTTGAAGATACCGGCGACATGGTGCTTTTCGGTACCAATCTTGAAAGCAAAAAGTATGGGAAAAAAGGAATTGTAAAAGTAAGCAACAAGTTTTTCAAAAAACATGAAATTAACAAGATTGGCCTTGTTGCCCCAAATGCAACTTTGATAGTGATAAAAGAATATAAAGTTACTGAAAAGCGTGTCGTGCAATTGCCCGATACCATTGAAGACATTGTGAAATGCTTCAACCCGAACTGCATCACCAATCACGAAAAGGTGAACACCAGGTTTTACGTGATCGACAAAAAAGACGTGAAACTTCGCTGTCATTACTGCGAAAAAATCACCGATAAAAAGAACATGAACTTCCGCTAAAAAAGGTAGTTCGTATAATTCGGCAGAATATTATTTTGATGTGCTGGAAATGAATAATCATAAACGATAACAAGAGTTCAATTTAAACTCATCAGTCAGGCAGAGCCGTCCTGCAATGTCGTTTGTTTACGCATAGGGTTTGTCATTCTTCGACACAGCCGCCAAAACGCAAACCCCCGCCATGGCTGGCTCTGAATGACGAAAGTCATTTGTCAGGCAGAGCCGTTCC
>JBBAAT010000069.1:0-10843 GCA_041658145.1 Bacteroidales bacterium
ATCCTGCTTCATTTATCTTTGCCAGGATAGAGCCTATATAGCCGTGTTTTACGGCAAATGGCTTGATGATGGTAAAAGTTTTGTTGCCTGCCATAGTTTTGAGTTTACGGTAGCTAAAATAAACATTATTTATAGTCAAATCATTATTTATTTTAATAAATTTGCACCTCTTTTTTAATCGTTTTATTACTTGAATAAGCTTATAATAAATAAAATAGCTGAATTAACAGGCAGTCCAAAGAAAATTGCAATCATTATGCATGTTAACCCCGATGGTGATGCTGTCGGAGCTTCCTTAGCGCTATATGGTATTTTAACCAGGGAAAAGCATCAGGTTACTGTGATAACCCCAAATGAATATCCCTCTTTTCTTGCATGGATGCCTTATTGCAACAATATTCTTATTCATAGATTTGAACCACAGAAAACAGAAGAGGCTATAATGGATGCTGATTTGATTTTCTGTCTCGATTTTAACGATCTTAACCGGATGGAAAAGCTTGCGGAAGCATATAAAAAATCTAATGCCATAAAATTCTTAATAGACCACCATCTGAGTCCGTCTGTATTTACTGATTATACTATATCCGAATCAAAAACATCTTCTACTTCTGAACTAATATTCGACCTGCTTGTTGCTTTAAATAAAAAACACTTGTTAAATAAGGATATTGCCGAGTGTATGTATGTTGGAATTGTTACTGACACAGGGTCATTCAGCTATGCCTGCAATTATGAAAAAACATATCTGATTATTTCAGAACTTTTCAGTCATGGAATTGACGGAGAAAATATTCATCGCCTTGTTTATGATACTTATTCTGAAAAAAGGATGCGGTTATTGGGATATTGTCTGAGCGAGAAACTAAAGGTGTTTCAGGAATACCACACGGCATATATTAGCCTGACCAATGACGATTTGAAAAGATTTGATTACAATACCGGCGACTCTGAAGGAATTGTTAACTATGCATTATCTATTGAAGGTATAACAATGGCTGCGTTATTTATCGAAAGGGGCAATTTAATAAAAGTTTCTTTACGTTCAAAAGGGAATGTTCAGGTAAATGACATTGCGCGTGAATATTATAAAGGTGGAGGGCATTACAATGCTGCAGGGGGCAATAGTTACAAGAGTATTGATGAAACGCTGGACGAATTTGAAAAACGCTTACCTTATATAATGAATGGAATGATAGAATGATAGAATGTTGAATAGTTGTTACTATTCAGGTAGTAGGCAGGAGGCAGCGGCAAGGATGCAGTCAAAAATAAAATATGAAACAAGGATATAAAGATTTGAAAGTGTATCAACTCCGCAGGTGCGGGATTGGCTATGGAAATTTTTGAAATCACAAAATTATTTCTGAAAGAGAAAATTTATTCCTTAACAGATCAAATTAGAAGGTCGTCGAGAACTGCCGCTGCCTCCTGCCGCTGCCTCCTGACTATATACAAATGGGTGAATAGTAACGAATAGTTTATGAAAGGTGGATTTTGTATACCGGTATTTATTTTTTTAGCTTGTTTACTCAATGCTTGCGGCGGACAGGAGCAAAAGCCTGTAAAAGAATTTAATCCCGATACTTATAAAAAACCTCTCGAAAAAGTAAATAAAATGCTTGTAAAAACAGAGGAAGAAGAAATTATTAACTTTATAAACCGCTATGGTTGGAAGATGAATGAAACAGGAACAGGGCTTAGATATATGATCTATAAAAATGGTTCTGGCGAAAAAGCTCAGCAGGGAAAAGTTGCCATGATAAATTCGGAAGTAAAATTGATTACCGGTGATGTTTGTTATACCTCGAAAGATGAAGTCCCAAAAGAATTATTAATAGGAAAAAGTGGCGAGATTAGCGGCATTGAAGAAGGTATTTTACTGATGAAAGTTGGAGATAAAGCAAAATTCATCATTCCTTCTCACCTTGCTTTTGGATTGCTTGGCGATGAAAAAAAAATACCCAGGAGAGCCACCCTTGTGTACGATGTTGAACTTGTTGATGTAAAATAATTGTTTTTTATTATATCCAACTTAAATTTAATGAACAAAATATTATAATACTTTTAATAATTAAAAAATAGAAACCATGAAAAAGAATCAATTGTATGTAATGTTGTTATCAGCATCAATGCTAACGTTTAACTCTTGTTCGGATTATCCAGGATATAAAAAGACCGACACAGGCCTTTATTACAAGTTTTACGTTCAGAATGAAGGTAACCAAAAACCTGAAATGGGCGATGTGTTAACCGTTAATATGATGTACAAGGTGCAAGGGAAAGATTCGGTGATATTCAATAGCAAGGACGTACAAGAACCTTCAAGATTATTGCTTTCCAAACCTGTTTACGCTGGTGATATTAGTGAAGGTCTTGCGATGATGGCGTTGGGCGACAGCGCATCGTTTATTATCAGCGCTGATTCGTTTTACAGGAAAAATGTTGGCATTGAGAAAATGCCCCCTTTTGTGAAACCAGGAAGCAAACTTGTTTTTGACGTCAAGGTCAAATCCATTCAGAAAAAAGCGGATTATGAAAAAGAACAAAAGCTGAGGATGGAAAATGTCAGCGCTATGATGAAAGAACGCAAAGCCAAAGAACCTGAAGATATTAAAACTTATATAAAAGATAATAAAATTTATACAAAACCTACAGTTAGCGGTCTTTATTATATTGAAACAAAAAGAGGAACAGGCGCCAAAGCCGAAAATGGCAAAACAGTTACTATTAGCTATACAGGTAAATTGCTTGATGGAAGCGTGTTTGACTCATCCGAAGGAAAAACCCCCATTGCATTTGTACTCGGCTCAAAACAAGTAATACCCGGATGGGAAGAAGGAATTTCATTAATGCGTGTTGGTGGTAAAGCAAAACTGCTTATTCCATCAGTTCTTGCTTATGGACAAAATGGAGCGGGGCAAGTGATTATGCCTTATTCACCACTTGTTTTTGATGTAGAACTGATAGATGTAAAATGATCGTAATTATTTAGGTGTAGGGAAATAGAGGTATAAGGGAGAAGGGAGAAGACCTATAAATTTACCACCCCTATACCTTTATAACCCATACCTTTATACCTAAATAGTAACAAAATAATCGCTTTAAAAAACACTAAATATAATAGTATTATGAACAAAATTATTGCAATACTTTTTGGACTTATGATAACATCTATAATTGCAGATGGCCAATTGCCAAATAAAGTGAAAAAAAACAAGATATACACAACTCCATCTGGCCTGCAGATCATGTTCACCGGGATAAATCCAAAGAACAAGCAGCCTAAACCGGGTGATATTGTGAAAGTGCATTATACCGGTAAACTTATCAACGACAGTATTTTTGACAGTTCGGTAGAAAGGGGTACACCAATATCCTTTGCTTTAGGTTATGGAAAAGTGATTAAAGGATGGGATGAAGGCATTGGTTATCTTCACATTGGTGATAAAGCAGTTCTTACCATCCCTGCTAATCTTGGTTATGGCGAAAAAAAAATGGGCACGATTCCGGCAAATTCAAAACTCATATTCAATGTGGAATTGATTGATGTTACAGAGGGCGCCAAACCATTTGACGCAAAAGGAAAAAATACGGTTTCGCTCCCTAGCGGTTTAAAGTATGTTATTATAAATAAAGGTAGTGGTATTAAAGTAGAATCGGGAATGAATGTTTCCGTTCATTATACCGGCTATTTCGAAGACGGAAAAATATTTGATTCAAGCGTTGAAAGGGGAGAACCTATTGAAATTCCCATTGGTAAAGGAAAAGTAATAAAAGGTTGGGATGAAGGTATAACGAAATTAAACGCAGGAGATAAGGCAAAGTTATTTATACCTTATAATCTTGCTTATGGTGAAACTGCCCGAGGTCCTATTCCCGCCAAATCAAATCTTATATTTGATGTGGAAATACTTAAAGCTGAAAAAAGTGTTACACCCGAACTCTTTGATGTAAAAGGAAAAGATACTGTAACAACTGCATCCGGTTTAAAATATATTGTTGTTAAAGAAGGCGACGGTATTCAGGCTGCAAGCGGGAAGACAGTAAAAGTTCATTATACAGGATATTTTGTTGATGGAAGTATATTCGATTCTTCTGTTGAACGGGGTGAAGCTTTTAGCTTTGTTTTAGGACAGGGGCGAGTTATTAAAGGATGGGACGAAGGAGTTGCTTTAATGAAGACCGGTGAAAAAGTCAGAATGATAATTCCTTATCAGCTAGGTTATGGCGAAAATGATTATGGTCCTATTAAAGGCAAATCCACACTAATATTTGATGTGGAATTGATAGAAGTAAAATAATTCAAATTGAAAAACCGGATAATTTCCGGTTTTTTTTTAATATACAATATTACTACTGTCATGTCAAGAATCATATGACGCATAGATTGCTTCGGTCGTTCCTTCCTCGCAATGACGTCATTGCGAAACCGACGAAGGAGGTGAAGCAATCTCAAAACTATATATCAGGATTAACATAACACTACTTGTAAAGCAGAAATATCACTGTTCTTTTATGAAGTTCCAACGATTTATTTTTCCATTCCCTGATGGTTCTTGTCAGAATGAGTTCGTCTGCTCCTGTAATATCTGCAGCAATGCAAAGATGAGTTGAAGGATTACAGGAACTCAAAATATCCCGAAACAATTGCATATTGCGGAAAGGTGTTTCCATGAAAATCTGTGTCTGGTCTTCTCGGATGGCTTTACTTTCAAGTTCTTTAATTTTTTTAATTCTTCTGCATTTGTCAATAGGAAGATAGCCATTAAAAGTGAAATTCTGCCCGTTGAATCCGGAAGCAATCAATGCCAGCAGGATCGACGATGGTCCTACTAAAGGTTTAACATTTATTTTATGCTCATGTGCCAACATTACAACAATAGCTCCCGGATCTGCAATGCAAGGACAACCGGCTTCTGAAAGCATCCCTATATCTTTACCATTCAGCAATGAGTTTATAAAGCCATGAATTTCACTTGTGTCAGTGTGTTTGTTGAGTGTATGAAGCACCAGTGTTTGCAAGGGTTTTTCGTAGCCTATATTTTTCAGATATCTGCGCGCCGTGCGTTCGTTTTCAACAATAAATTCATCGAGATCAGAGATGAGTTTGATAACATAAGATGGGAGTACAGATTCGGTAGTGTTTTCAGCAATAGCAGAAGGAATAAGGAAAAGAGTTCCGGTTTTGGCCATAATTTTACAGATAAAAAAACCGGTCTTTTAAAATTTATCAGAGTTTTATTTTCTTTTCAAGTTCGTCAACATAAGCTTTAAACTGCTTATCCGTTTCAATAAGGTTGTTTACAGTACGGCAGGCATGAAGCACAGTTGCATGATCCTTGTTGCCGCAGTGCAGCCCTATGGATGCCAGAGATGCTTTTGTCATTCTCTTTGAGAAGAACATGGCAAGCTGCCTGGCTTGAACGATCTCGCGTTTGCGTGTTTTTGAGTTGAGCATATCAATAGGAATACTGGAATAATCGCATACAACTTTCTGGATATAATCGATAGAAATTTCCCTTGTTGTATTCTTCACAAACTTGTCGATCATCTGCTTTGCAAGGTCGATAGTTATGGCTTTTTTATTCAGAAACGACTGAGCAAGTATGGAAATCAGGGCGCCTTCAAGCTCGCGAATATTGGTAGTGATGCTGTAAGCAAGATATTCCACCACATCACTTGGCATTTCAACACCATCATTATAAAGCTTCTTATGCAAGATAGCAATTCTGGTTTCCAGATCAGGAGGCTGGAGGTCTGCTGATAATCCCCACTTGAACCTGGAAAGTAAACGTGGTTCCATTCCCTGCATTTCAACCGGTGATTTATCCGAAGTAATTATGATCTGCTTACCGTTCTGATGCAAATGGTTAAAGATATGGAAAAATACATCCTGTGTTTTTTCTTTACCTGTCAGAAATTGGATATCATCAACGATTAACACATCCATCATCTGGTAAAAATGAGTGAAGTCATTCTGGCTGTTGTTCCTCACAGAATCAATGAATTGTTGAATAAACTGTTCAGAAGAAACATAAAGAACCGTTTTGTCGGGAAACACGTTTTTTACTTGAATTCCTATAGCATGCACAAGATGCGTTTTCCCTAAGCCCACAATGCTGTATATAAGCAACGGGTTGAAGGAAGTTTTACCCGGATTATTAGCAACGGCAAAACCGGCAGATCTTGCAAGACGATTACAATCGCCTTCTATAAAATTATCAAAAGAATAACTATCGACAAGTTGCGACTGGACATTAATTTTTTGCAAGCCCGGAATGATAAAAGGATTAGGGATAGTGTTGTTGGTGCCTCTGTTTATGTCAATAGGTATTGACAAAGAAGGGTTTTTTAAAGCTCTTTTGTTAGAGGTAGGAACTTTGATGGTGTATGGGTGGGTGCTGTCGAATGAGTTTTCCATAATGATGCTGTACTCGAGCCTACCATCAGAACCTAATTCCTTTTTGATCGTTGTTTTAAGAAGGGATATGTAATTTTCTTCAAGCCATTCATAGAAAAACTGGCTTGGAACCTGGATGGTCAGAACATTACCTTCTAATTTAACAGGCTTAATGGGATCAAACCAAGTTTTAAAAGCCTGATCCCCGATGTTATCCTTTATAATCTTCAAACAATTTTCCCAAATTTTCCCAAAACTCTTTTCCATTAAAATTGTTTTTAAACTATAAACCTAATAATTTATGTGTTTATACTAATGGAAAACAGGTTTGCAAAAAAAAAATATATCATGGTCTATGGTTGATGGTATTAGCTGTTGGTTCAGCTGAATGGTCTATCCCGCAGGTGCGGGATTGGGAAAAGACCATATCCCATTAACTAAAAACCTCCGATATAATCGGAGCAGGCAAACCAACTGCCATGATTTAAAACCTCAAACCCAATTTCTTTCAGTATAATATTAGTATATGTAATTTATTTTCAAGTAAGTACCTTTCCGTATTCCAAATAAAATCAAGACTTTCAGCGTTTTTGAAAGAGTGAACAAATATTGAAAGAAAAAAATGATTTTTTTTTTTTTTTTATGCTTGATTATTAAAAATGTTTATTGTATATGCGTCGACAAATTTTTTCTTAGTCCTTTTTTCAAAGTAATAATCGATCCTCCCGAGCTTCACTCCAGCCCATCCCACTTGGCAAATATAAATATCTTTATAATCAGAATTAAAGAATTTATAAGGTTTGTCAATAAATGTATGCGTATGCCCGCCGATAATCAGGTCAATATTTTTTGATTGTTTTGCCATTACCACATCGCTGGCTTTATTGTCTTCTTTATAACTATAACCTAAATGAGACAAACAGATCACGATGTCACATCCCATATCCTTCTTCAGCATATGTGCCATTTCTGCTGCTTTTTCAATAGGGTCGAGATAAACTGTTTCTCCGTATTTTGATTTGTCAACAAGTCCGTTAAGTTCTATGCCAAGCCCAAACACACCGATCTTGATATCATCTTTATAAAATATTTTATAAGGTAATGTTTTTCCGTTGAGTATGGTTTTTGAAAAATCGTAATTGGAACATATAAACGGAAAATTTGCGTACTGTAATTTACTTTCAATTCCTTCCAGTCCATTATCGAATTCATGATTTCCGATGGTAGCCGCATCATAACCGATCTGACTCATCAATTTCAATTCTACTTCTCCTCCATATATATTAAAATAAGGTGTGCCCTGGTAAATATCTCCTGAGTCGAATAATAGAACATTTTTTTCAAGGTTCCTAATGTCTTTGATAACGGCTGTGCGCTTGGCAAATCCACCCATACCAGGATATTTCGGGTCGTTTGCAGGGAAGGGATCAATATGGCTGTGCATATCGTTTGTGTGAAGAATGGTAAGTTTGACATATTCTTTTTTTGCAAAACTTTTAAGAGGTGAAATATCTAATCCTACTAAAGCACCTCCGGCTATTAAGGTTTTTATAAAATCACGCCTGTTACTTTTCATAATGAACCCTGTTGTCAAGTTTTGCATTAAGCGAATTACCTTTCTTATTCTCCCCTATCATATATGCAATAATTGCATCCCTTACTTTTATCCCAAGTTCTTCACGTTTCACAGGGTCTTTAAAAAAAAACATTTTATCGCCCCCGTTGGCCAGATAGTCCGAAGTCACAACTTTATAGTTTTTACTGATATCAAAAGGTTTTTTATTCACAGTAACATTAACTGCAAGTGTATCTTTCATGCCCATTGTAAAGCCCGACAGTGGCATCCCACCAACTTTTGCAATATAGTCAAACATCTGCTTTGTTTTTACCCCGGATAGTGTCATTACTACTAAGTAATTTTCAAAGGGCATCAATTCATATACTTTTCCGCGTGTAATTGCTCCTTTTGGAAGGGCGGTACGCAATCCTCCTGTGTTAAGCAGGCATATATCTACTTTTTGGCCATCTGCAGCTTTATAGTATTCATTTGCCTTTTTCAATACAAGATCAGAAACAAAATTATTGAGTAAGCCTTCCGGATTACCTTTTATCATTGCCTGATCAGAATATGCAAGCACTTCGTTCATCTGTGATTCCAACTTTTCTTTATATGGTTTAATAACACGGAGGGCAGAAGTGTCCTCTTTTATCACAAAAACACTGTCCAGAGCAATAACACCTGATTCGACTTTTGTAATAAATGCGTGAGGTTTGCAAGCTGTAAGAATTGAAAAAACAAGGAGGAAATATAAATGACTTCGTAAATTTTTCAGCATAAAAGTATCGGTATTTTTCAATAGCAAGACATACAATATTATAACATTTTTTATACAGGCACATCGAATTTTCTCAGCGCATCATTCAAAGAAGTCTTCATATCTGTTGATGCTTTTCTTTGCCCAATTATCAAAGCACAATTTACATTATATTCGCCTGCATCAAATTTTTTTGTAAACGAACCGGGAATAACTATAGAATAGGCAGGTACAAGCCCTTTGTATTCTATCGGTTTATTTCCGGTTACATCAATTATTTTTGTAGATTGTGTAATGACCACATTAGCGCCAAGTACCGCTTCTTTTTCAATTCTGACTCCTTCCACCACGATACAACGTGAACCAATAAAACAACCATCTTCAATAATAACCGGCGCTGCCTGCACAGGTTCGAGCACGCCGCCAATGCCAACGCCACCGCTAAGATGAACATTTTTACCTATTTGTGCACATGAGCCTACAGTCGCCCAGGTATCAACCATCGTACCCGAATCAACATAAGCGCCAATATTTATATACGATGGCATCATGATCACACCGCCCGCAATGAAAGAACCATACCGTGCTATTGCATGAGGTACAACCCTTACACCAAGCTCTGCGTAATTTCTTTTTAGCGGAATTTTATCATGAAATTCAAATGGACCAATATCTATTACCTTCATCTCCTGAATAAGAAAATACAAGATAACGGCTTTCTTAATCCATTCGTTTACCTTCCAGCCGTTTTCTGAAGGTTCTGCTACCCGCACATTGCCATGGTCGAGCTGCATGATCACTTCCCTGATGGTCTTTTTTGTTTTTTCTTCTTTCAGAAGTTCCCTGTTTTGCCAGGCGTCTTCAATAATTTCTTTCAAATTCATATAGTAAAACTCATTTGGTTACTACTGCAAAGTTAGTGAAATATTCAATCTTTATAATAAGAATTTTATTAATTTTGTATGGTCTTATTTAAAACAACAATTGGGAAGAATTCTCGCTATCGATTACGGAAAAAAAAGAGTTGGACTTGCTGTTACCGACGAGATGAAGTTAATCGCAAACTCTATAGGAACATTACATTCGCAGGAAGTGATCAGTTTCCTTAAAAAATATGTTTCAAAGGAAAATGTGGAATGTTTCGTTGTAGGTGAACCCAAACAAATGGATTATTCCGAATCAGAATCCGTAAAATATATTGAACCTTTTATAAAGCAGTTGAAAAAAGCATTTCCTGATATTCCGGTTAAACGATTTGATGAAAGATTTACTTCCAAAATGGCTTTCCAAACTATGATTGATGCTGGTCTGAAGAAAAAGGACAGGCAGAACAAAGCGTTGGTCGACAGTATCAGCGCCACTATTATTCTGCAATCATACATGGAAAGTTTGAACAATAACAATATATAAAGGAAAGGAATAACGCACTCATGATATTACCTATCGTTTCTTATGGTAATCCCATTTTAAAGAAAGAAACACAAGACATCGGGAAAAGTTATCCCAATCTTAAGGAGCTTATCGACAATATGTTTGAAGCCATGTATGCTGCGCCTGGCGTTGGATTGGCTGCATCTCAGATTGGATTATCAATACGACTTTTTGTGATTGATGCTACAGGATATTCAGATGTTGATAAGCCCGAATTAAATGGGTTTAAAAAAGTTTTTATTAATGCTCAAATTGTAGAAGAAGAAGGGGAGGAGTGGCTCTTTAATGAGGGCTGTCTGAGTTTCCCGACTTTACGTGAAGATGTACTGAGGAAACCAAAAATACATATTCAATATTTGGACGAGAATTTTGAATCTCATGATGAGTGGTACGATGGCATAGCTGCCCGCGTCATCCAGCATGAATACGACCATACCAATGGGATTATTTTTATTGACCACCTGAGCAATTTAAAAAAACAACTTATTAAAGGTAAGCTGAATGATATTATGACCGGTAATGTGGAGGTTGCGTATAAAATGAAATTTGCAAAAAAGAAAAAAAATAATAAACATAAAAAATGAAGCTCCCCGCCGCAGAGCAGCGGGGTATCCTAAAACAGTGCTAATTGGTTACTTTTATGCAAAACTTTATATTCTTTTTCAAGACCTTGTTCACGAACGTACTTCGAAAT